>NZ_CAWNWX010000113.1:0-6818 GCF_963878195.1 Aeromonas sp. HMWF016 | reverse complement strand
CCCCCACCACCCCCTATAAAATCAAGGGCCATGAGAATCCTGCGCTCGGCCAGTGCGATTTTTTGAGCCAGCGCAAAAAATCAGTTTTTACTGACACTTACGTCATTTTTTGACTGGTGCGACCAGATTCGATTGGCTTAACATAGCCATCCGGTGCCTATTCATCTGCGATGGGCTGCAGCCCTCGCAGGTTAATGGAGCATATTGGAAGCTGTAATCCACGGGCGGTAGCGTGGGTTTTGAACAATGATTGATGAAGTTCGTAGGCTGGTGCTGAGTGTAGCGAAGTCCAACAGATGGAAGAGATGATTTCCAAAATACGATAAAAATCGTGGCAATAGATAATCAACAACCTACTTTAGCTTTCTCGGTAAACGTCAGGCAACATGACTTACCCTAACACATGAGACATTAAAGCCAACAGTTCAAAATTCAAAATTCAAAATTCAAAATTCAAAATTCAAAATTCAAAATTCAAAATTCAAAATTCAAAATTCAAAATTCAATTATTAAACATTTTGTTATACAAGGTAATAAAAAATCATGATTTGTTTCTCAACCGAGTTCCCAATCAATAATGAATCATCTGTAGAAGATGTATTAACTATTGCAAGAAAATGGATAGCTGATAGTAGACACTCAAAAATAAAACATCATGATTTTGATCCTACCATTAGAAAAACTGAAGCAAGTATCAGGATTAATAATGAACACGTCACAACTGGATATGCGGCATTTGACGACTATGAAATTAGTGGATTGCGCTATACAAAGCTTGAAAAAGGAGGTGTTGAGTGGACAAGCACTATTGTCGCCTCTCAAACACCTCACGAACACCTTGTTAGCATTCAAATCAGTTGTGAAACAATTCGAACATCCAGCTCTCTTCCCGCCCCTAAAAAACCTGTGCTTATAAAACAAATTCTTCGTCATATTGGCGGTGGTAAAGATGGATTACTTGATATTTCCAATAAACCTACATTATTAAAGGTAGGTGAAGAAGATATTGCAGCCAGTTATATAAATGGACATGGAAACAACACTCTACCCATTGTTTACATTAGTGCAAATTTCGATAATGAATATGATATAGAAATTAACAATTTTGCAGATAAGCTATCTGGATTAGCTCATGTTGTTGTTGAACCAGATAGAAATTTTTCCATTAAGCTAAAGGATTTGTGTGCATCAAGAAATGTATATGGCGGTACCATCGGCGTTTATTGGCCTGATAGCATCGCGAGAAAATCATTTTTCTTATCACAAGCACAAAATGATCCGATTCAGCTTTCTAGCTTAATAGAAAATGATATTAGAGTTGCGCTATCTAATCGGAGACAAAGAACTTATTGTACCTGGTTACATCTAAAAGAATGCATATCAAAACACAACTATAACGAATTAAAAAGAACTGGTTCGACAGAAATCAATGATTACATATCAGCATTTGATAAAGATATTGCAGCTAAACAAGAAAAAATAGACTCTGCAGAAACAGAGATCTTGCGATTACAAGCAGAGTTGAGTCGAATAAATGCAGAGAAGTTTTCAAGAGAAGAAGGTATCTTATCATATGGTGAGGAACAAGATTTATACCCATATGAGATTCGAAACTTTGTCGTCGACACATTAGAAAGACAACTACAAAACTCGATAAGAGAATCTCGGCGGTATCATATTTTACATGATTTGATAAAAGCAAATAAGACTGAAGGTATAGCCAGCAATCTAAAGGAAGAGATTAAGTCAATATTCAAGTCTTATGTAGAAATGGATGCTAAGACTAAAAGTCATTTAACAAGAATTGGATTTGATATATCCGAAGAAGGGAAACATTATAAGATTGTTTTTCACCAAGATGGTAGATATACCTTTTCAGTATCCAAAACTAGTAGTGACTCACGAGCAGGAAAAAATCTTGCCAGCGATATAAATAAAAAAATTTTTTAATATAAAAATCTTGGACCCCCTCTTTCTGAACCAACTCTAATTTGGTTGGCTATCACTCAGAGTCCTGGTTATAACGCCCCCCCCTAAACTTACGGCAAGGAAAGTGATGCGTTACTGACTGATTAAGGCAAGATCATCATCGCATGCAGCCACAAAAAACCCCGTTCTTTGCAAAAAGGCGGGGTTTTGTATTTCCGGTTCAACCCATTACCCCACCAAAAACGCCCTTAACCGGGCAAACTCTGCTGGCAAATTAACGGAGAGCAGCGGCAGCTCAGCATGCTTGGCCAGCGGGCCGGGCAGCGGCACATCGAGATGCAGGATCTCGTCCACCGACTCCTTGAACTTGGCGGGATGAGCGGTGCAGAGGAACACCCCCACTTCGTCCTCGGCCAGCTGTTCCCCCAGCAGATCCCAGGCAATGGCGCCATGGGGTTCGCACAGTTAATCCAGCTGGTGCAGGTGTTTCAGCGCATCTCGGGTCTGGGCATCGTCACGCATGCCAGAACCCAAAGTCTCCAGCGCCCAGCCCTTGCGACGGCAGAGCTCTTCTACCCGCGGCCAGTTGTTGGGGCGGCTGACATCCATGGCGTTCGACAGCGTCGCCACTGTCTGGAACAGCAAATCTAGGACATCCACCTCCTTGACGCGCCGTTGCTGGTTCGCAGGTTAGCTCCCCTCCCCCTCCAACCAATACTCCCGCTCAATCCCCACACCCGCAACAAAGTAGGGATCGTGGGAGACCAACAGCAGAGTGCCCGGGTAATCGGCCAGTACCTGTGTGAGCAGCTGGCGCGAGGCATGATCCAGATGGTTGTCCGGTTCATCGAGCAACAACAGGTCGGGCTGTTGCGCCAACACCATAAGCAAACCCAGTTTTAGCCGCTCGCCACCGCTCAGACCATGACAGGGCTGTAAGGCGCGATCGCCACGCAGGGCAATCCCCGCCAGCCGGGTTCTCGCATCACTCTCGGCCAGTTTCGGCGCTACGGTCAGCAGGTTGGCAAGCGGGCTGAGGTCTCGCGCAATCAGGCTGAGCCCCTGATCGAGGCAGACCATCCGGCCATTGATACGAAAAGTGCCGAAATCGGGCGCCAGCTCCCCGCGCAGCATCTGCAGCAGACTCGATTTGCCGCTGCCGTTGCAACCACTTAGCCGGCAGCGTTCACCCCGCTGCAGTACCAGCGTGACTGGCTGACCATACCAACGCGGGTGACAGGCATCCGTGATCACCAGCGGCTGGGCCGCCCCCTTGCTCTCGCTCCCCGCAGGCCACTGCATAACCAGTGGTTGCACCGCAGCCAACGCAGCTGTCGCCTGGGCTCTGGCATCCGCCTGCGCACTGTGGCACCGCTCGTGGCGATCCAGCACCTTGCCTAGGGATTTGCCTGCCTGCTCCTTTTTAAAATCAAGCACCACCTTGGCCTGAGAGCCGCGCTCGCGCCGCCCCTGACCGGCCCGTCTGGCCGCTTGCTCGCGCACCTTTTGCAGCGCCTGCACCGCAGCTTTTTCATTGCGCACGGCCTGTGTCAACCGGGCAGTGCGGGCCGCCTGCTCGTGGGCCTGCTGGGCGAGATAATCCGCAAACGACAGCTCGGCACGTTGCAGCCCCGCCTCACCGAGCTCAAAGATCAGGGTCGCCTGATTAAGCAGACGCCGATCGTGGCTCACCAGCAGATAGCCACCACGATGGCTGGCTAATTGCTGGCTCAGCCAGTCGATGCCAGCGGCATCAAGGTGATTGTCCGGCTCATCGAGCAACAGAAAGTGATCCGGATTAGCGAACAGGGCCAACAAGCGCAAGCGGCAAAGCTGGCCCCCGCTTAACCGATCGAGCGGCTGGTGAGCATCCAGCGCCAAACCGGCCTGAGCCAACAGGGCGGCAAGATCACTGCGCAAGGACCAGCGCTCCGCCAGCAGATCGAAATCACGCTCATCCGTGCTGCCCTGCTCAATCCGCTCAAGGGCGCGTAGCGGCTCTCCCCAACCGATAAAGTCGCCAACGCTGCGCTCCCCTTCTGGCACAAACTGGGACAACCAGCCGATGGGCCTGTGCCACTCAATCTTGCCTGCGACCGGACGGCGCTGGCCCGCCAGTAGTTCGAGCAGCAGGCTCTTGCCGATGCCATTGCGACCAAGCAGGGTTGCACCCGCAGTGGGTAGAGAAAAGGTAAGGGGCTGAGTGCAACCACCGAAGGGCAGCTGCAACTGTTTGATATGACATGCAATATGGGTCATCTGAACTCCTTTGGGCCGATGCCGGAGCAACAGACCAAGAGCCATAGCCAAATGACAGGGACACGTGTCCACGGATTGGAAAAACAAAGAGGAATCAGCATCAACCTGTCACGGTAAGACGCACCCAATCTCCCGAGCGGGAGAGAAATCAAAAGCGGGGTGCGGACAGGTTAAATGCGCATCGGAGGAGGTACTCTCTAAACAAACGAGCCATGACGGTAATCCAGAGCACAGGCGAGTGTCAACTTTTCCCCGTGCCCTTGTGTGGCTGATAGTTGGCTGCTGAGCGGCGGATACACGCCTGTTCCTGCAATAAAAAATCCCCCGTTACCGGGGGATTTTTATTTCTATCGGTTATCTCAGCTCGGCGGCTTAACCCACCAAAAACGCCCTTAACCGGGCAAACTCCGCAGGCAAATTAACAGAGAGCAGCGGCAACTCGGCGTGCTTGGCCAGCGGGCCGGGCAGCGGCACATCCAGATGCAGGATCTCGTCCACCGACTCCTTGAACTTGGCAGGATGGGCGGTGCAGAGGAAGACCCCCACTTCATCTTCGGCCAGCTGTTCACTCAACAGATCCCAGGCAATGGCGCCGTGGGGTTCACAGAGGTAATCCAGCTGGTGCAGCCGTTTAAGGGCAGCGCGGGTCTGGGCATCGTCACGCATGCCAGAACCCAGGGTCTCCAGCGCCCAGCCCTTGCGACGGCACAGCTCTTCTACCCGTGGCCAGTTGTTGGGGCGGCTCACATCCATGGCATTCGACAGGGTGGCCACTGTCTGGTGCGGCTCCCACTGACCGGTTTTCAGGTAGCGCGGCACGGTGTCGTTGGCGTTGGTAGCGGCGATAAAGCGCTTCACCGGCAGCCCCAGCGCCTTGGCGATCAGGCCCGCGGTGAGGTTGCCGAAGTTGCCGGACGGCACGCTGATCACCACCTTGGCACGATCGGCTTTCGGCAGCTGGGCTACCGCTTCGAAGTAGTAGCAAACCTGCGCCAGCAGACGGCTGATATTGATGGAGTTGGCGGAGTTGAGGCCAATGGCCTTTTTCAGCGCCTCGTCGTCAAAGGCCTGTTTTACCAGAGCCTGACAGGCATCGAAGTCGCCGTCGATGGCGATGGTGCGGATATTGCCGCCGAGGGTGCAGAAGAGCTTCTCCTGCAAGGGGCTGATCTTGCCCTTGGGATAGAGGATCACCACCTCGATCCCCTCCAGCCCGTAGAAGGCGTGGGCCACGGCGGCGCCGGTGTCGCCGGAGGTGGCGGTAAGGATAGTGATCTTGTCGTTGGTTCTGAAAGCCGCGAGGCACTGGGCCATAAAGCGGCCGCCGAAATCCTTGAATGCCAGGGTCGGGCCATGGAACAGTTCGAGGGCATAGGTGCCGTCTTTGATTTTCACCAGCGGCGCCGGGAAGGTGAAAGCGGCGTTGATTAGCTCGCTCACTTTCGCTGCGGGCACTTCATCCCCCAGCAGGTGGCTCAGGATGCGGGCAGAGCGTTCGGCCAGCGGCAGATCCAGCAGGGCATCCACATCGGCCAGCGGTTCGAGTTGTTCTGGGAAGAAGAGCCCCTGTTCGCGACCCAAGCCCTGACGCACCGCCTGCGCGAAGCTCACCTGTTCGCTGTTGTCCTTGATGTTGTAGAGATTCATAGCTCGCTTCCTGTTACCCGTGCCCCGGCCATGTCCAGTTTGCAGACCCGGGCAAATCCATCTTCGTTCTGCACGAAATGTGCTTCCATCCAATCTTTCATCCGCTCGGCCTGCGCCAGATCCTTCATCACCACAAACACGGTGGGGCCTGAACCGGAGATGCCGGTAGCCAGCGCCCCGTTCTGGGCCGCCTGCGCCCGCACCTCGGCAAAGCCTTCGATCAGCGCCGCGCGGTAGGGCTCGGCAATCACGTCTTTCAAGACGCTCGCCGCCAGCCCCTCCTGCCCGGTGTAGCTGGCGTGGACAAAGGCAGCCAGGCGGCGGCCATAGGTGAGGCAATCCTGACGGCGATATTGGGCCGGCAAAATGGCGCGGGCCGCGGCTGTGGAGACCACGGTACCCGGGTAGCAGACCACCCAGTACCACTGATCGAACACCGGAATCCCCTGACTGATAACGCCGTGCTCTTCCAGCACCAGCTGCATACCGCCGAGATAACAGGGGGCCACGTTGTCGTAGTGAACGGAGCCGGATATCTTGCCTTCCATCTCCCCCATCAGCAGCAGCATGTCGTGCTCATTGAGGGGCGCGCCGTGAAAAGCGTTGAGCCCTTCAAGGGCCGCCACCACGCTGCAAGCACTCGACCCCAGACCCGAGCCCACCGGCAGGTTCTTCTCCAGCACCATTTCAAGCTGCTTGAGACCGAGGCCGCGCTTCTCCAGCGCCTCGCCATAGGCGACCCAGCAGTCATGGAGAATATTCTTTTTCGGATCGTCCGGCAGCTTGTGGGCGTAGCGGCCCACAGAGGACAGCGCAAAAGGCACGTCAGCCGCTTTTACCTGCACCCGATCGCCGAGCAGAGAGCCATCCACGGGGGCGAGCGCCGCCCCCAGTACATCGAATCCCACGCTCAGGTTGGCGCTGGAGGCGGGTGCATAGGCGACGACGCTGCCGCCGTCCGTCATACAAGAGGGGTACATGTC
>NZ_CAWNWX010000112.1:130036-138320 GCF_963878195.1 Aeromonas sp. HMWF016 | reverse complement strand
GGCTGGCCTTTGCCTGCTACGCTGCCGAGCGCGGTCATCAGGTGAGCCTGTTCGATCAGGCGAGCGAGATTGGCGGCCAGTTCAACTTCGCCAAGCAGATCCCGGGCAAGGAGGAGTTTCACGAAACCCTGCGCTATTTCGCCAAGCGGCTGGAGAAGTGTGGCGTCGAGCTATATCTGGGCCAGCGCCAGAGTGCCGAAAGCCTGCTCGGCGGCGGCTTTGACGAGGTGATCCTCGCCACCGGTATCCGCCCGCGTACTCCCAATATTCCGGGGATCGAGCATCCCAAAGTATTGAACTACCTCGATGTATTGCGGGATCACAAGCCGGTCGGCCAGAAGGTGGCGGTGATCGGCGCCGGCGGCATCGGCTTTGATGTGGCTGAGTATCTGGTCGAGAAGAAGGTGGAGATGGATGCCGAGGGGCACCGTGATCACTGGCTCAAGGAGTGGGGCATCGACAAGCATCTCGGCGAGCGCGGTGGCCTCACCACTCCTGAAGTCGATGCGCCCGAGCGCCAGATCTGGCTGCTCCAGCGCAAGGAGAGCAAGGTAGGTGACGGTCTTGGCAAGACCACCGGCTGGATCCACCGTACCGTGCTCAAGAACCGCAAGGTTGAGATGCTCTCCGGTGTGCAGTACCTGCGCATCGATGACGACGGGCTTCATATCCAGGTGGGTGACAAGCAGCAGTGTCTGCCGGTGGATCAGGTGATCATTTGCGCCGGACAGGAGCCGCTCAAGGAGCTGCTGGCCGGTCTGCAGGCCGCTGGCAAGCCGGTGCATATTATTGGCGGAGCCGACGTGGCTGCCGAGCTGGATGCCAAGCGGGCGATCAGACAGGGCGCCGAACTCGCCGCTGTCATCTAATCTCTCCCCGCCATCATGAATGAGATAAACCCCTGAGCTTCAGGGGTTTTCTTCATTCGGCGCTGTGCTAAGGTAGCGCCATCATTGCCCAAGAAGGAATTGCCCATGGATGCCCTCACTCTGCTGCTCAACCGCCACTCCTGTGGCCGTCTCGCCGATCCCGCTCCTGCTGGCGAGGTACTCGACAATATTTTGAAGGCGGGGCTGCGCGCGCCGGATCACGGCACCCTGACTCCCTGGCAGTTCATTCTGTTTGAAGGGGAAGGCCGCGAGCGGCTGGGCAAGTTGCTGGCCGAGGCTGCCCGTGCCCGCGGTGAAGATGAAGAGAGCATCAAGAAGTGCAGCGAGGCGCCGCTGCGCGCACCGCTGGTCATCGCGGTGGCAACCCGTTATCAGGAGCACCCCAAGGTGCCGAAGCTGGAGCAGGAGCTTTCTGCCGGTTGCGCCGTGATGGCGATGCAGATGGCGGCACAGGCGCAGGGTTTCAACGGCATCTGGCGCTCCGGCTGGTTTATCTTCGACGAGCAGATCAACAAGGGGCTGGGACTGGCGGCAGAGGATCAGTTGGTGGGTTTCCTCTACCTCGGCACCCCCATGCTGGAGGCGCGCAAGCTGCGTGAACTGCCTATCGAGCAGTTTGTCCGCCACTTCTAGGTTGCTCGGTAAATAGTCAAAAAGAGAAAGCCCCTCAGTGCAGGGGCTTTTTGTTTAACCGTGAATAGTAACCAGAGTGGTGGGAGAAAATAAACGGCTCCAAGGGGGTCGGCAGGGCGTAGCAGGTAATTATTTAAATAGTGAGATACGCCTCTCAATCCCGGAGTATTTCGCTATGTAAAACGTTTTCGCATCTATTAATATCCCTCTTGCCAGTTTAGAAGGGCACTCCTTCTAATTTTTCTGCGATGAGAGTCGCAATTCCGTAGCACCTTTTTAAACAGCCCAACGTCTTCGTGACATTGGGCTTTATTTTTTATGGGTTTATGCGTTCGCTGACATGGTCTGCGCATGGTTGCAGTGATGCGTCAGCTGGCTCGTTCCACTCTCTTGGCTGGCAGAGTTCTGGCAGGATTGCCTGCCACTCTGGCACCTGCCGGCACATCTTTGGTGACCACGGCTCCGGCCCCGACAATCGCCTCTCGTCCTATGGTGACGCCGGGCAGCAGGATGGCCCCACCACCGATCCAGACCCGCTCTTCTATGGTGATGGGCAGCGCCGTCTCGACCCCTTGTACCCGTTCATCGGCCTCCAGTGAGTGGGCTGCAGTATAGATCTGCACGTTTGGCCCGATCATCACGTCGGCCCCGATACGGATGGGGGCGTTGTCCAGCAGGGTGGCACCCATGTTGATGTAGCTGTTTTTGCCAAGGTGGATGTGGCGGCCATAGGTGCAGTAGAGGGGGGGGCAGATAAAGGCTCCTTCTGCCAGCTCGCCGACCAGCTCCTCCAGCAGAGCCCGCTGTTCATCCTCTTCCTCTGCCCGATTGAAACTGCGGTAGCATGCCGCAGCCTCGCGCCGTATCGCAATCAATTCCGGATCGATGCAGTTATAGGGCTGGCTGCTGATCATCTTCTGATATTCGTTCATGGAGCCTCCTTACGGTTGGATAGGAGATGGTAAAGCGTTGTGGAGTAAGGAAGCGTGAAGAGCTTCCCAGAGTGGGAACCAGGTGAGAATGGTTTGTCAGAAAGAATCAGGGCCCCCAGATGGGAGCCCTGACGGTTAAATCGGATGGCGATTAGCCATGCTTGCGGCCGGAGAGGCGGCACCACTCCTCCTTGACGGCGGTCGGGTCCATCTCGAACCACTGGCCGTAGATGGTTTCCAGCTCCGGTGCCTGACTTTCAAGCACGCCGGAGAGGGCCATCAGGCTGCCCGCTTTGCCGTGGCCGGCGATAAGCGGTGCCAGTTCGCGCAGCGGGCCGGCGAGGATGTTGGCGACCACCACGTCCGCTTCGACGTCTTGCGGCTGGTCGGCCGGCAGATACAGCTCTATTTGGTCGGCGACGCCGTTGCGAGCGGCGTTGTCGCGGCTAGCCTGAATCGCCTGCGGGTCGATGTCGATGCCGATGACGCGGGCGGCACCCAGTTTCAGGGCGGCGATGCCGAGAATGCCGGAGCCACAGCCAAAGTCGACCACGGTTTTACCGGCCAGATCCAGCCCGTCCAGCCACTGCAGGCAGAGCGCGGTGGTGGGGTGGGTACCGGTACCGAAGGCCAGACCCGGGTCCAGCATGACGTTGACCGCATCGGGGTTCGGCACATCGCGCCAGCTCGGGCAGATCCAGAGGCGTTCGCCAAACTGCATGGGGTGGAAGTGATCCATCCATTCGCGCACCCAGTCCTTGTCTTCCAGCTGCTCGACCTTGTAGCCGACGTTTTCGCCGAAGATCTGCTGGAAGAAGGCGATGGTGGGGGCCGGATCGGTTTCGGCATCGAACAGACCCATTACTTCGGTCTCGCCCCAGAGCGGGGTTTCACCGGGCATGGGTTCATAGACGGGCACATCCTTGGCATCCATAAAGGTCACCGCCTGGGCACCACGCCCCAGCAGCATGTTGCTCACCTTGTCTGCGGTCTTGGCAGTGGCGTTGATTCGAATTTGTATCCAGGGCATGGCGTCGACTCTTCATAAATGTGAAACCGCGCGATTCTATCATCATGGGCGTGTGCTGTCGTGGTTTGCCCGTACGGAGCGGGCGATGGCGGTGTCATGAGGAGGCTTTGCCGAATTGGCACGGTTTCTGTATTGCTCTGTAGCGGCGAAGATGACCGGTTTTCGCCGAACGCTTTGCTCAAGTTCCGTCATTTTTCACTGCCACCGTCAGGTGGCATTTTTTTGGCTCAAAGATGGGAAGTTGCAGGGCAACCGGCACAGTTGGCACGCCAGCTGCAAAAGCCTGATGTCCTGCTGAAGGATATGTGTGTGATTGTTACCCCAATGTTCAGGTATTTAGGGCCATCCCGGCGGGATGGCCCTCTTTTATGGGTTTTTTTATGGTGGTTCTGCGTGGTGACTGTCTGGCTCTCTGGTTGCTGCGTCCCCTGTTGGGGCGTGGCACTGGTGAGTTCACACCATGATGGTGCAGCAATTACCCACAAGGGATTAGCGGGAGAAGCCGCTCATGTCGATCACCAGCTTGCCCACCATGCGGCCCGCCTCTACCTCGGCATGGGCCTCTGCCAGTGAGGTCGGGGTCAAGGCCGGCAGGGTTTTGGTCAGAGTGCTCTTGAGTTCGCCCTGATCAACCAGAGTGGCAACCTGTGTCAGCAGCTTGTGCTGCTCGATCATGTCCGGGGTCTGGAACAGGGAGCGGGTAAACATGAACTCCTGGCTGAAGGTCACGCTCTTGCTCTTGAGCAGGGAGAGATCCCAGGGCTCTTTGGACTCGGCGATGGTGCAGATATGGCCGAACGGGCGGATCAACCCCGCCATGGTAGCCCAGTGCTCGGCGGTGGCATTGGTGCAGAAGATGGCGTCGACCTGAGCGATGCCAAAGGCGGTCAACTCCTCCTGCAGCTTGTGATGGTTCACTACCTGATGAGCACCCATCTCGAGGCACCACTCACGGGTTTCGGGGCGGGAGGCGGTCGCAATCACCTCCATACCGGTGAGCTGGCGAGCCAGCTGGATGGCGATGGAACCTACCCCGCCAGCCCCGCCGATGATCAGCAGCTTGCCGCGGCTCTCGCGGGTGAGGCCAAAGCGGTCGAACAGGGTCTCCCAGGCGGTGATGGCGGTGAGCGGCAGTGCGGCCGCCTCCACGTCGCTCAGACTGGTGGGGGCGATGGCGGCGATGCGCTCATCCACCAGTTGCAGGGCGCTGTTGCTGCCGGGGCGGCTGATGTCGCCGGCATACCAGACCCGGTCGCCCGCTTTGAACAGGGTGACTTCGCTGCCGGTGGCGATCACGTCACCGACCGCATCCCAGCCCAGCACGCGCGGGCTACTTTCGACCTTGGCCTTGGGGGTGCGCACCTTGGTGTCGACCGGATTGATGGAGGTTGCGTTGACCCGCACCAGCAGATCCCGCGGGCCCGGTGTGGGGTCGGGCAGCTCGGCGGCGATAAAGCAGTGGGGATGGTCGCTCGGCAGATAGTGAGTCAGGGCAATGGCTTTCATGGTTGTTCCTTTCAAATCGGTGTGTTCGGGATTGCCACTCACTCTAGTCTGGTTAATTATCCTGATTAAGATGGGTAATTGGTAAAGACTGTTTGAATATATGAACAATGTCGATCTGGAGTTGATGGGACTGTTTGCCACAGTGGTAGAGCAGGGGAGCTTTACCCGGGCGGCCGAGCTGATGGGGATGCCGAAATCGTCGGTAAGCCAGAAGATCTCGCGACTCGAAGCTCAGCTCGGCGTGCGGCTGCTGCAGCGCACCACCCGCAGGTTGAGCCTGACCCCGCAGGGGGAGGTCTATGTGGAGCATTGTCAGGGGCTGCTGACGCTGGCTCGCAGCGCCAATCTGGCGATGGCAAGGTTGCGCTCGGCCCCGGCAGGTCGGGTGCGGATCACCGCCCCCGAGGCGACAGGCACCCTGCTGCTTGGCCGGATCCTCGCCGAGTTTCGTGCGCTTTACCCCGAGGTGGTACTGGAGCTGACCCTGAGCGATGAACAGCTTGATCTGGTGGGCGAGGGTTACGATCTGGCGCTGCGGGCAGCGCCTCTGAAAGACTCCAGCCTGATCTGCCGGCGTATCGGTCAGGTGCCGCGCCATCTGGTGGCGGCTCCCGCCTATCTGGCGGCCCACGGCATGCCGCAGCAATTGAGCGATCTGGGACGATATGCCTGTCTGGTGCACTCGGCGCTGCCGCTCTGGCCGCTGCAGGAGGGAGGCTGGCGGCCGCAGGGGGCTTGCATCAGCAACAGCCTGCTGGCACTGCGGGAGTTGGCGATCAACGAAGGGGGGATTGCCTTGCTGCCCCATCATGTCTGCGAGGGGGATCTGGCGAGTGGCCGGTTGCAGAAGGTGCTGCCGGAGCTCGCCGTGCCGCCCAACCCCTTCTATCTCATCTATCCGAGCCGGGAGCACCTCGCTCCTGCCCTGCGAACCCTGATGGACTTTGTAGCCGAACGGCTGCCGTTTGCCTGAGTTGTTACCAGCTGCTCTGGCTGGCCGACTCCTGATTGGGCTTGAGACCGAGCGGCACCGACTGGCGCTCTGCCAGCATGCGGATCTGCCCCTCGATAAGCCCTGCGCTGGGGCCCAGCACCAGTACCAGCTGGTGGTCGTTGAGCACGATCCAGGAGAGGCAGCCCAGCTCCAGCAGGCGGGATTGTTCGACCCGGCTGATGTCGCGCACTCGCAGGCTGAGACGGGTCAGGCAGACGCTCATCGCCTGCAGGTTGTCCATGCCGCCCAATACCTTGAGGTACTGGATGGCCAGCATCTGCGGGTCGGTGGGCACCACGCTCGCAAGGCGCGGGTGCTCCTTGGCGATGGGTTTGCTCGGCATACTGAGGGGCGCACGCTCCAGCAGCTGATAAAAGAGCAGGGTGTAGGCGACGAAGAACAGGATACCGACCGGGATTACCCAGAAGCTGTGCTCCCCCGACTGATAGCTCAATACCAGATCCAGCAGACCGGCGGAGAAGTAGCTGCCCACCTTGATGCCGAGCGCGCTGCAAACGGCGAGCGAGAGCCCCGTCATCAGGGCGTGGGCCAGAAACAGCCAGGGGGCGGTGAAGGCGAACAGAAATTCGATGGGCTCGGTGATCCCCACCAGTGCCGAAGTGAGCGCCAGGGTGAGCAGCAAGCCCCCCTGCGGCAGCCGTTGCATCCGCTGGCGGTGCAGCCAGATGGCGAAGCAGGCGCCCGGCAGGCCGAACATGATGATGGGGTAGAGGCCGGCCATATACCCCTCATGCAGCGGCTGGGCAGCAGCCAGTGCCTGCAGGTTGCTCTCGCCAAGCCCCACCACGCTGCCCAGCACCTGATGCAGGCCGAGCGGAATGAGCAGGCGGTTGAGGGTGCCAAAACAGAAGGCGCCGAAGGGGGTGGTGAGCAGATCCGAGGTGAGCAGGGTCAAGCCGCGCTCCAACGGTGGCCAGAGCAACGAGAGGGGAACCGCGAGCAGCAGGCAGACCAGCGCCGAAGCCAGCACGCTGGGAAACTCCCCTCTGGCCATCTGCAGCCAGCCGGGCAGCTTTTGCTGATGCACCCAGGGGTAGACAATCGCGGTGGTGAGCCCCGCCAGCAGACCGCAGATCATGTCGGCGTGCAGGTTGGGGGCCAGCGTGTTGAACGCCGTGCTGAGCAGCAGAAAGTTGACCGCTCCCGCCAGCGTTTGCCCGCCCAGCTCTTGCCGGCTCAGACCAAAGGCGATGGCCACCGCATAGATAAGCGGCATCTGGCTGAAGATCGCTTGCCCGGTAAGAGAGAGCACCGCCAAATCGAGTACGTCGGGTTGCCCAAGCCGGTAGATCAATGCCGCCATCGGCAGGATGGAGACCGGCAGCAGCAAGGCATAACCGAGCCGCTGCAGGGAGTGGGTAATCAGTTGTCGAGTGGCTTTAACGGGCATACTGCGGCAATCTTTTGTGACTTGGCGCACAGTTTAACTGGAAACCACCCATTTGGGGATAGTTTTGGAACCCTTTATTTATCTTTTTGTTATTGCT
Source organism: Aeromonas sp. HMWF016 (assembly GCF_963878195.1). Lineage (NCBI taxonomy): Bacteria > Pseudomonadati > Pseudomonadota > Gammaproteobacteria > Aeromonadales > Aeromonadaceae > Aeromonas > Aeromonas sp. HMWF016. The sequence goes on along the minus strand of NZ_CAWNWX010000112.1, from coordinate 130,827 downwards.
ACTCGAAAAGGGCCCGCACTTCCCGCTCGGGGGCGGCGGTGAGCAGGCTGACCACCACGAAAATCACCAGTGCCAGCGCAAGGCTCGGCACGATGGCGTGCAGGCCGGCCAGCTTGATCTCCCACTGACTCAGAACCCCATAGCTGACGATGCCGCTGACCATGCTGGCCAGTGCGCCGGGTCCGTTGGCTCGCGACCAGTAGAGGCCGAGCACCAGTGGCCAGAGGAACACCGCCTGCAAGCCACCGAAGGCGAGCAGGTTGAGCCAGATGATCATCTCGGGCGGTTGCAGCGCCGCCAGCAGCACCAGAGTGCCGAGGATCAGGGTACAGAGCAGGGAGAGACGCGGGATGCGCACCTCCAGCTTCTCTTGCTGCGGATTGAGGTAGTTGAGGTAGAGATCCTTGACCAGAGTCGCGGAGGCCTGGATCAGCTGGGAGTCGATGGTAGACATGATGGCCGCCATCGGCGCCGCCAGAAAGACCCCTGCCAGCCAGGGGGGCAGCACTTCCATCATCAGTGACGGCATGATCTTGTCCGGACTGTCCATGCCGGGCAGGATGGCGCGACCCAGAGCGCCGGCCAGATGCATGCCGAACATCAGCAGGGCGCTCACCACAGTACCGATCAGGATGCCGCGATGGAGCGCCTTGCTGTCGCGATAGCCAAAGCAGCGCAGCGCCGAGTGAGGTAGCCCCACCACCCCGACACAGACCAGGATCCAGAAACTCAGCATGAAGGGCTGGGTCAACATGTCGCCAGCCCCCTGCGGGCTCACCAGTTTGGGATCG
>NZ_CAWNWX010000112.1:40780-129982 GCF_963878195.1 Aeromonas sp. HMWF016 | reverse complement strand
TGCCAGCAGGGCGCCGGTGCCGATCAGCATGATGATCCCCTGCAGGGCATCGGTCATCACCACGGCGCGAAAACCGCCGATGATGGTGTAGAGCAGCACGCAACTGGCAAACAGCATCAGCCCCTGCTGGTAGGAGAGGCCGGTAGCGGTCTCCAGCAGGCGGGCGCCACCGATAAACTGCACCACCATGGTGGCGATAAAGGCGAGGATGATGGTGACCGAACCCAGCACCACCACCGCCTTGCTCTGGTAGCGTGCCCACAGCATGTCGTTGATGGTCACCGCATTGACCCGACGGGCGATGATGGCGAACTTCTTGCCCAGTACCCCCAGGGTCAGCCAGACGGTGGGCAGCTGGATCATCGCCAGCAACACCCAGCCCAGACCAATCTTGTAGGCCGCACCCGGCCCACCGATGAAAGAGGAGGCCGAGGTGTAGGTCGCCACCAGGGTCATCGCCAGCACCAGCCCACCCATGCTGCGGTTGCCGATGAAGTACTCCTGCACGAAGTTGCCGCCGGCGCGGTGGCGACTGGCCCAGAAACCGACCCCCAGTACCAGCACCAGATAGATGAAGAGCGGCAGCATCAACTCAAGATTCACGGGCGGGCTCCTTCTGCGGGCTGGTGTGGGTATCGAGCGGGATATCCACGAAGAGGCGATTGACCATCAGGGCGCAGAGGATGATGAAGATAAGTGGCATCACCATGCAGCTGAGCAGGAACCAGAGCGGGATGTCCCACAGCTCCAGATGGACTGGGATGAAATAGGCGGTGCCATACCAGGCAAAGAAGTAGAGCAGGGTCAGCAGCAGACAAAAAGCGGCTTCCCGGCGGGCGAGAGCGAAACGGTTCACCTTGGCCTCCGACAAATTGAGGGGCGCAAGGATAACAAAAAAGGGCCATGTCGCCATGGCCCTTTTTCAGCAGAGGCTTCTTGCGAAGCCGCCTCCCGGCTGGATTGCGGATAAGCAGCGGGCTGCTATCCGGCCGGAAGTGATTGTTCTGCCTGCGAGATCTTACAGACCCAGCTTCTTGTGCAGGTAGTGGATATTGGTACCACCGTGCTGGAAGTTTTCGTCTTTCATGATCTCTTTTTGCAGCGGCACGTTGGTCTTGATGCCCTCGACCACCAGTTCGTCCAGCGCATGGCGCATGCGGGCGATGGCGATGTCACGATTCTCGCCGTAGCAGATCAGCTTGCCGATCATCGAATCGTAGTGGGGCGGCACCTTGTAGCCGGCATAGATGTGGGAGTCCCAACGCACGCCCAGACCACCCGGGACGTGGAAACTCTTGATCAGGCCCGGAGAGGGCATGAAGGTGGCCGGGTCTTCGGCGTTGATCCGGCACTCGATGGCGTGGCCATGGATGCGGATATCCTGCTGGGTGATCGACAGGGGCTGGCCAGCGGCGATGCGCAGCTGCTCCTTGATCAGATCGACGCCAGTGACCATCTCGGTAACCGGATGCTCCACCTGGATACGGGTGTTCATCTCGATGAAGTAGAACTCGCCGTTTTCGTAGAGGAACTCGAAGGTGCCCGCACCGCGGTAACCGATCTCGATACAGGCGCGTACGCAGCGCTCGCCGATGAACTTGCGCATCTCGGCGGTGATGCCCGGAGCCGGAGCCTCTTCCACCACTTTCTGGTGACGTCGCTGCATGGAGCAGTCGCGTTCGCCCAGATAAATGGCATTGCCCTGACCGTCAGCCAGCACCTGGATCTCGATGTGGCGCGGATTCTCCAGGTACTTCTCCATGTAGACCATGTCGTTCTTGAAGAACTGGCCCGCTTCGGATTTGGTCAGCGCGATGGCGCCCGCCAGTTCCGCTTCGTTGCGCACTACGCGCATGCCGCGACCACCACCGCCACCGGCGGCCTTGATGATCACCGGATAGCCGATGCGCTTGGCAATCGCAGCATTGCGTTTGGCGTCGTTGTCGACGGGGCCGTCAGAGCCCGGTACGCAAGGTACGCCAGCCTTCTTCATCGCCTCGATGGCGGAGACCTTGTCACCCATCAGGCGAATGGTCTCGGCACGCGGGCCGATGAAGACGAAACCGGACTTCTCGACCATGTCGGCGAAGTCGGCGTTCTCGGAGAGGAAGCCGTAACCCGGGTGGATGGCAACGGCACCGGTTACCTCGGCAGCGGCGATGATCGCCGGCACATTGAGGTAGGAGTCGGTACTGGCCGGCTTGCCGATACAGATGGATTCGTCGGCCAGCAGCACATGGATGAGCTCCCGGTCGGCGGTGGAGTGAACGGCCACTGTCTTGATCCCGAGCTCTTTACAGGCGCGCAGGATCCGCAGGGCAATTTCACCGCGGTTGGCGATGACTACTTTATCCAACATGGGTGGCGATATCCCTTATTCGATGATGAACAGTGGCTCGTCGAATTCGACGGCCTGACCATTTTCAACCAGGATCGCTTTGATCACACCGGCCTTGTCAGACTCGATTTGGTTCATCATTTTCATGGCTTCGACGATGCACAGGGTGTCGCCGACATTGACTTGCTGACCCACTTCCGCGAACGGCTTGGCATCCGGGCTGGAGGAGCGGTAGAAGGAGCCGACCATCGGGGAGCGCATCAGGTGACCGCTCGGGGTGGCATCTGCGGCCGGTGCAGCGGCAGCCGGAGCAGCAGCAACAGGGGCGGCAACCGGAGCAACAGCCTGTGGCATGATCATCTGCGGTGCGGCAGTAACCTGACCTGCGAAGTTGCGGCTGATGCGAACGGACTCTTCACCTTCGGAGATCTCCAGTTCGGCGATGCCGGACTCTTCAACCAGTTCAATCAGCTTCTTGATTTTGCGGATATCCATTAGCATTCTCTTTCTTCTTTATCTGATCAGTGATTATCAAGCCGCGCGCAGATGGCGCACGGCCGCGGTTAAAGCGAATTGGTAGCCATCGGCCCCCAGACCACAAATGACCCCTTTGGCGACATCAGACAGATAGGAGTGATGACGGAACGGCTCCCTGGCATGGACGTTTGACAGGTGCACTTCGATAAAGGGGATGGCGACACCCAGCAGTGCATCGCGGATGGCGACGCTGGTGTGGGTGAAGGCGGCCGGATTGATGATGATAAAATCCACCTGGCCCATGGCCTGATGGATGCGGCTGATCAATTCGTGTTCGGCGTTGGATTGCAGATGTTCCAGAGTTACACCGAGTTCGCTGGCGTTGAGCGTCAGATCGGCGACGATTTCATCAAGCGTCTTGCTGCCGTAGATACCCGGTTCCCGCTTGCCCAGCAGATTCAGATTCGGTCCGTTGAGCAGGAGAATGCGGTGATTTTGCGACATATTGAGTACATCCTCGATGATAATGCTGCTATCTATCAGCTATCTTGTGGACTACCAGAAATCTAGCCATTTTCTGCGCAAATCGGTGTGCCCTGGCACACAGATTTCGCAATTATATTGATTTCGTGAAAATTAGCAGCATTTTACTGGTCTAATCTCTACATCTGCCTATTTATTGAGCTTCCCCGCCCCGGGAGCGAGGTTCCGGTAGTGCAGGCTGTTTGCACCGTCCCGAAAACAACAAAGCCGGCACGAGGCCGGCTTTGAAAGTGAGTTGGCAGAGGGATCAGGCTGCTTCCGATTTCTCGCGGATCAGCTTGTCCACTACCCCCGGATCCGCCAGGGTGGAGATATCCCCCAGACTGTCGGTCTCACCGGTGGCGATCTTGCGCAGAATTCGCCGCATGATCTTGCCGGAACGGGTTTTCGGTAGTCCCTCGGCCCAGTGGATCACATCCGGGGTAGCGATGGCGCCGATCTCCTTGCGTACCCACTCCTTCACCTCTTTATGCAGCTCGCGGCTCGGCTCTTCGCCGGCAATCAGGGTGACGTAGGCATAAATACCCTGACCCTTGATCTCGTGCGGCACCCCCACCACCGCAGCTTCGGCGATCTTGGGATGGGCAACCAGCGCCGATTCAATTTCGGCGGTACCCATGCGGTGGCCGGAGACGTTCAGTACATCATCCACTCGTCCGGTGATCCAGTAGTAGCCATCGGCATCGCGACGGGCACCGTCGCCAGTGAAGTAGCGGCCGGGGAAGGTGGAGAAGTAGGTCTGCTCGAACCGTTCGTGATCACCGAACACGGTGCGCATCTGACCCGGCCAGGAGTCGGTGATCACCAGATTGCCCTCGGTGGCGCCTTCCAGCGGCTCGCCCATATTGTCGAGCAGCGCCGGCTGTACGCCGAAGAACGGCTTGGTGGCTGAACCCGGCTTGAGGTCGGTCACACCGGGTAGCGGGGTGATCAGGATGCCGCCGGTTTCGGTCTGCCACCAGGTATCGACGATGGGGCAGCGCTCATCGCCTATGGTGCGGTAGTACCACTCCCAGGCTTCCGGGTTGATGGGCTCACCCACCGAGCCCATGATACGCAGGCTCGAACGCGAGGTGCCGGTCACGGCCTCGGTGCCTTTGGCCATCAGGGCGCGGATGGCGGTGGGGGCGGTATAGAGAATGGTGACCTGGTGTTTGTCCACCACCTGACTCATGCGGTTGGTGGCCGGGTAGTTGGGCACCCCTTCGAACATGATGGTAGTGGCACCGTTGGCAAGCGGCCCGTAGACCAGATAGGAGTGACCGGTGACCCAGCCCACATCGGCGGTACACCAGTAGATGTCCTCTTCGTGGTAGTCGAACACATATTTGAAGGTGAGGGTGGCATAGACCAGATAACCGCCGGTGGTGTGTAGTACCCCCTTGGGTTTGCCGGTGGAGCCGGAGGTATAGAGGATAAAGAGCGGATCTTCGGCGTTCATCGCCTCCGGCGGGCAGTCACTGCTGACAGCTGCGGTCGCTTCGTGCCACCACACATCGCGATGGTTGTGCCAGGCAACATTGCCGCCGGTGCGCTTGAGCACGATCACCTTGCTGACCTGGGTATCCGGGTTGGTGAGCGCTTCGTCCACATTCTTCTTGAGCGGCACGGCGCGACCACCACGCAGCCCTTCGTCAGCGGTGATGACGATGCGGGAGCCGGAGTCGATGATGCGGCCGGCCAGCGCTTCCGGCGAGAAGCCGCCAAAGACGATGCTGTGTACCGCGCCGATACGGGTGCAGGCCAGCATGGCGATGGCGGCCTCGGGCACCATGGGCATATAGAGGCAGACCACGTCGCCGCGATGAACCCCTTGGGCTTTCAAGACGTTGGCAAACTTACACACTTCGGCGTGCAGCTCGCGGTAGGTGAGTTTGCGATCTTCGGCGGGGTTGTCCCCTTCCCAGATGATTGCGACTTTATCACCCCGTTCTGCGAGATGGCGATCGAGGCAGTTGGCGGAGACGTTGAGCTGGCCATCTTCAAACCATTTGATGGAGACATGGCCCGGATCGTAGGAGGTGTTTTTTACCCTGGTGTAGGGCTTTATCCAGTCGAGGATTTTGCCCTGTTCACCCCAGAAGGTATCGGGATCCTCGACGGAGGCCTGGTACATGGCGGCGTAGTCGCCCTTGTCGAGCAGGGCGCTGTTGCTGATATGGGGTTTGACCGGGTAGACCTTGCTCTCGCTCATCACTCACTCCTTTGAATACATTTTTTTAATGATTAAGTAACAACTTATACCTTTGGCGGGTGGGGGCAATTAGACTTTTGGATAGACGGCAATATTTGGTTACAGGGTAGTCGATGACAATTAATCAATGAGTCGGTAAAAAGGGGCGTGTTGATTAATTGGAGGTCGTCATGTTTTCCCTGTTGCTCTGTGCATCCCTCTGGCAGTTTGATGCGCCAGTTCCTGCTGGCGAACCTCTGAAAGAGTTCGAGATCACCCATCAGGAGTCCTCACCTGCGCTGCGGGATCGGGTGGCCGATCAGCTTGGTCATGCATGGCAGGCCAAAGATCCCGGCACCAGACTCACCTTCAGCGAGCCTGTCCCCCGTTATGCTGGCGAATCACCGCTGACGCGCATGCTCAATGACCGTGATGATGGTTGGGAATCCCGCTTGCAGATTGAGTGGTAATCCGGTTGGCAGCCAGGAGGCGGATGCCTCCCGGTTGGTGATAATGACTGTCTGCCACTATGAGTGCATGCGTTGATGCAGGTGGTCGCCCATATGGTTGACGTGCAGCGGTTTGCTGAACAGATAGCCCTGTCCTTCGCCGCAGTTGAGTGATTGCAGGAAGGTATACTGGGCCCGCGTCTCGATACCCTCGGCGGTGACCTCCATATCCAGACTGTCGGCCAGATTGATGATGGTGCGGCAGAGTTCCCGGCTATTCTTGTCCTCCGGCAAGGCCTGTACGAAAGCCCGATCGATCTTGATGCGATCGATGGGCAGGGTTTTCAGCAAACTCAGTGACGAGAAGCCGGTACCAAAGTCATCGATGGCAATCTGAACACCGAGACTTTTCAGACGGGTAAAGAGATCCAGACTCTGTTCGACCCGCTGGATAATGCTCTCCGTCACCTCGATCTCCAGCCGCTGTGGCGGAAATCCCGTTTCGCTCAGAATGGCAGCCACCCGCTCCACATAGCCGGGAGATCGCATCTCCCGTACTGACACGTTGACCGACATCCGTGGGACGGGCAGGCCGGCGGCCAGCCAAGCCTGGCCTTGCTCGCAGGCATGGCGCATCACCCACTCGCCAATTTTTTCGATGAGGCCGCACTCCTCGGCAACCGGAATAAAACGGGCCGGGTTGATCATCCCTTCATTCGGGTGTTGCCAGCGTAGCAGGGCCTCCAGACCACTCAGGTGACCATCGTTCAGATCGGTCATGGGTTGATAGAAGATACAGAGCTGTTCCAGCTCCATCGCCTTGAGCAACCCCTGTTCAATCTGCATCCGTTCACGGGCCCGTGCCGCCATGCTCGGGGTGTAAAACTGATAACCGTTGCGTCCCTGGCTTTTGGCTTCATACATGGCGCTGTCTGCCGCGCTGACCAGATTTTCCGGTGTTTCGGCATGATCCGGATACATGGCAATGCCGATACTGGCCGAAATGGCAACCAGCTCATGGTCCAGCTCTACCGGTTCGCGCAGCGCGGCGAGCAGCGTATTGGCCAGAGCAGACAGCTCGTCGGGATGTTCCAGATAGGGAATGAGTACCAGAAATTCATCACCCCCCAATCGGGTGGCCAGATCGTTTTGTTGCAGGCAGCCGTTGATCCGTTCGGCCAACCGCTTGAGCAGTTGATCGCCGACCCCATGGCCCAGGCTGTCGTTGATCAGCTTGAAGCCATCAAGATCGATGAAAAGCAGCCCGAGGCGAGTGTGATTGAGCTGCGCAGTTTTGAGTTCAAGGGCCAGCCGCTCTTGCAGCAGATGGCGGTTGCCAAGTTCGGTCAGTGTATCGTGATAGGCAAGGTGGTTCAGTTCGGCCTCTACCTTGCGGATAGCGCTGATGTCGGAGAGGGCAATCACATAATGCGTCGTGTTGTTGAAACTGTCGTAGACGGCGCTGATCTGCTGCCAGGAGGAGAAGTAGCTGCCATCCTTGCGCAGGCAGACCATCTCGCCATGCCAGGCGTGGTTGCCGGGACGCAGGTTATGCCAGGGATAGTCATGCTCCATGTAGCGCCTTGGGTGCATGATGATGTCCGGCGTTCGTCCTGTCACTTCCTCGGCATCATATTGGGTCAGCATGGTAAAGGCCGGGTTGACTGAGATGATACGCTGTTCGCTGTCGAGGATGATGATCCCCTCAGCCGTGGTATCGAACACCACGTTGGCCTGATGAAGCCGCTCCTCCTGGCGGCGACGGGCTGTGGCATTGTGGATCACACCCATTACTCGCTGACCGACCGACTCGGTGGCGGGCACATGGTCGGCATGAATATCGACCCAGTGACGCTCTTGCTGGGGGGTTAGATAACTCAGAGTGAGGTGGATGGGCTCCCGCCCCAGCAGGGCCGACTTGAGCTGGCGCGCAGATTCCGGTTCAAAGCAGTCGACAAATGTCTGCAAGCCCCCGCGAAAGCGGTTGGCCGGAATGCCGAGAAGAGGCTCTATCTGACCGTCGAACAGCATGCGATCTTCCTCTACATGCCACTCCCACACTCCTATCTGGGCCGCTCGCATCGCCAGTTGCAGCCGCTGCTCGGTTTCATACTGCTCGGTGATGTCACGCACAATGGCAAGGATACCGCTCAGCTCTCCTTGCTCATCGCGCATCGGGCTGTAGGTGGCCTGCCAGCGACGATAGTTGCTGTCGTGGGCTGCAGTCTGGCCGGTGATGGCGATATCGACGTAGGGAATGCCGCTGCGCATGATCTGCTGAAACATGGGTTCCAGAGTCGGCGCCAGTTTCGGAACGACCTCCCGCAGGTGTTTGCCCTGATGCTCCTCGATGGTTTTGCCATTGATGTCGGCCAGCACCTGATTGACCTTGCGATAGCGAAACTCCCGATCGAACACGCCGATGCCCAGCGGCGCAGTGCCCATGAGCTGCTCCAGCACCGAATGATCGGAGAGCTGTGTCATGAGAGCATCGGTATCGTTGCTGAGAGGTTTTCTGTCCATGATGGCCCCGGCATTGACTTATCTGTCATTAACATCGTCTCTGAGTATGGCACGAACTCTCTGACGGGGAGCCAGGCGAGATAGTTACAGCCATACAACGTGCAAGGGGATTGACAGAAATAGAGGCAGGTTATTGAAAGAAAAAGGTTTATCCCTTCTGGCGGCCAAAGGCCTGAACGCCGCGCACAAACACCAGCCAGCCGAGCAGGTGGAAAGGCAGGGCCAGCGCATAGAGTTGCAGCCAGTGGGCACTGCTGCCGCTGCTCTGGATGAAGTCAATCCAGGCTGCCAGCAGGGCCAGCATGCCGGCTATCTGGAAGCGGCGGCGCAACACCACCTCGACACCGAGGTTGGAAAGATAGAGGGTCAGCAGGATGCCGGCAAAGCCGGTGAGCTGGGCAGTACCGTAGAGGTCGCGATCCGGATTGAACAGCAGGGCCGCGAGAGGGGTAATGCCCTGATCCTGCGGGATCAGGGCCAACAGCCAGCATGCAATCAGAAGCAGGGCTGTTTTCATCGGTTTAGCTGGCCTGGGCCGGCTTGACCAGAGTCAGGTAGTTGGCATCCATCTTGAGGAATACCCCCAGCAGACGGGCACTGGCGCCGTAAAAGCCAAACTGGTCGGCGGCGCGGCAGGCAGTTTCGAACTTGTCGAACCAGCCCAGCAGGTGGCCGTGCAGCAGCGCTTCCTGTTCGTCGAGCCAGTTTTCCCGCTCGGCTGCACTCTTTGCTTCCGCCGCGCGGATGATGAGATTGCCCATCAGGTCCAGCTCGATGGCCAGATGGTCGGCAGGCTCTTTGTATTTGTCGCTGACATTGATGCCGAGGCGATCGAGGCGGGCCTGCATCTCGGCCATCGGGGCTTGCATCAGCAACTTGGCATCGCCACGGTAGAGGGACTCGTAGGGCAGGGCACCCTGCTTGGGATCCACCAGAAACAGGCCAGCGAAGTCGGCGGCGAGTTCCTGTTGGCGATCCTGGCGCACCAGCAGGCGGGCGATGGCATCGTTGAGTTCGGCCACGGCGTCGCGCATCGGATCCAGGGTCGAGAGGCTTTTCAGGAAGCTTCGCACATCATAGGTGTCATATTCGGCGATCTGCTCATCACTGAGTTCAGCGGCGAACAGGGTGGAGAACCACCAGTAGAGTTCGGCCCGGCGTTCGCTGGTAGCCATAAAGTCCTGCATTTTTCCTCCGTAGATGGCAATCGGGAGCCTTGATGGCCCCCGATTCTAACGACTTTAAAAATAAAGGAAACGTTGCGGGTCGCTTTGCGCCACCCCGGCGTACTTATGGCAGGTCGCCCGCGTCAGGGGCGAGTCTCGAACTGCGGACAATCATCGCCAATCTGATGCCAGGGCGCTTTGGATCCGACAAAGATATGGAAGTTGGGGCTCTGGGTCGGCACATCGTCGAGGATCCCCAGTCGCAGGTTGATCTTGCCGCTGCTCTGCTTCTCGCTAAAAAGGCTGGATCCGCAATTGCGGCAGAAGGCGAGGGTGGTCTCGGCCGATTTGCGGTAGCGTGTCAGCGCCTCCTCGCCCTGTGTGACGGTGACCTTGCTGCCATCCAGTCCACCGACGGATGCATAGTCGGAGCCGGAAAACTTGCGGCACTCCGAGCAGTGGCAGTTGCCCATGTAGTCGAACTGGTCAGGCAGGGTGAGGTGGATGGCACCGCAGAGGCAGCTGGCGTGTAACTGTTTCATTATCTGTTCCTTGTGCCATTTGGCACATCAGAGAGAGTGGGTATCGTCATCGCGAAAGAGCACCTGCTTGCACTTGGAACAGACCCATTCGCGACGATAATCTGCCAGATGTACCAGCCCCACTTCCATCAATTCGTGATGGCCGCAGTGGGAACAGAAGATGATGTCGCCATCGACCGCCTCCGGGTGGATCGCCAGATACTCCATCTTTGTCGGGAGCTCCTCCCACGCGCTGGTGGGGATATGCTTGCGCTGGCTGGTGTAGTAGACCCAGTAAAACAGAAAAAAGATCGCCAGGATCAGAAAGGTGAGCAGATGATCCATCTTCAATTCCTCCGGTTAGGTGCAGCCCCTCGGATGCATGGCTGCAATCAGCTCCATCATGATGAAATTTGTTTCGAATGAAGATGTTACCGGAAGGCTAACGGGATCGTTGTGATCCCCTTCTGGTTTTGCCCAGTTCAAAAGCAGGGTTGAATGAGACTTTTTGAGTCACGATTGCAGGCCGGGGCGGGCAGGCACTCCTGATTTTTACAACATAAATTCAACATTTTTTTAGGTGGTTGGACTGTCTCTTTGATCCAGCTCACGTTACAATGCGCGGGCCCACTTCACCTATCGCGCAAACGATTTTCAGGAGAGAAACGGATGTTGAAACGTGACATGACCATCGCCAATTATGATCCGCAATTGTGGCAGGCCATCACAGACGAAACCCGTCGTCAGGAAGAGCATATCGAGCTGATTGCGTCCGAGAACTACACCAGCCCCCGAGTCATGGAAGCCCAGGGCTCCCAGCTGACCAACAAGTACGCTGAAGGTTACCCCGCCAAGCGTTACTACGGTGGTTGCGAGTATGTGGATGTGGTTGAAACCCTGGCTATCGAGCGCGCCAAAGAGCTGTTCGGTGCCACCTACGCCAACGTGCAGCCGCACTCCGGCTCCCAGGCCAACAGCGCCGTCTACATGGCCCTGCTGCAGCCGGGCGACACCGTACTGGGCATGAACCTGGCCCACGGCGGTCACCTGACTCACGGCTCTCCGGTCAACTTCTCCGGCAAGCTGTACAACATCGTGCCTTACGGTATCGATGAGTCTGGCAAGATCGACTACGACGATATGGAGCGCCAGGCTGTCGAGCACAAGCCGAAGATGATGATCGGTGGCTTCTCCGCCTACTCCGGCATCGTTGACTGGGCCCGCATGCGTGAAATCGCCGACAAGGTGGGTGCCTACCTGTTCGTTGACATGGCCCACGTGGCAGGCCTCATCGCCGCTGGCGTCTATCCGAACCCGGTTCCCCACGCTCACGTGGTCACCTCCACCACCCACAAGACCCTGGCCGGTCCGCGTGGTGGTCTGATCCTCTCCGCCGCTGACGATGAGGAGCTCTACAAGAAGCTCAACTCTGCCGTCTTCCCGGGTGGTCAGGGTGGCCCGCTGATGCACGTCATCGCCGGTAAAGCCGTTGCCTTCAAAGAGGCGCTGGAGCCCGAGTTCAAGACCTATCAGGCTCAGGTCGTGAAAAACGCCAAGGCGATGGCTGCTACCTTCATCGAGCGCGGTTACAAGATCGTCTCCGGCGGTACCGACAACCACCTGATGCTGGTTGATCTGATCGGCCGCGAGCTGACCGGTAAGGATGCTGACGCTGCGCTGGGCAAAGCCAACATCACCGTCAACAAGAACTCCGTGCCCAACGACCCGCGCTCCCCGTTCGTCACCTCCGGTGTGCGGATCGGTACCCCGGCCATCACCCGCCGCGGTTTCAAGGAAGCCGAGTCCATCGAGCTGACCCACTGGATCTGCGACGTACTGGACAACCACGACAATGATGCCGTGCTGGCCACCGTACGCGAGAAGGTGCTGGATATCTGCCGCCGCTTCCCGGTGTATGGCTGATAAGTCAGACCGTCCGGTTTGAGACCAATGCCACCTTCGGGTGGCATTGTTTTTTATGGCGTTGGGCAACACGGGAGGAATGAGATTGAACCGCGAAGAGAAGATGCAGAGCGAAGAGGCACACTCCTGCGCAGAGCGGGACAAGGCGCTGGAGGCGGAGCTTCGGCTGGCAATCCGCGCCCAGTATCACTTTCGTGCCAGCGAGCAGGGGCTGCTGGCATGGGATGTACGGCGGCTGGTGCGACTGAGCCGTGATCTGCCGCGGCAGGCGGTGGCATTGAGCGACATTGCCGAGCTTGACCGCGATCACTGGTACGGTCATGGCAGCACCAGCCCCACGGTACGCAGCGTGGTCGAGCACTGCCAGCTCATCATGGCGGCGGATCTCGCCTATCCGATCATTCTCGATAGCGCCGGTCGGGTGATGGATGGCATGCACAGGGTCGGCAAGGCGCTGCTGCTGGGCCACAACCATATCGATGCGGTGCGGTTTATGGTCGATCCTGCCCCCGATTATCAGGATTGCGATCCCGATAGCCTGCCTTATGACGACTGAGTTGCCTCCTGGCAATAACGACTGGAAAAATCACGCTTTTGCGCTTTTTACCGCGGTTGGATGGCCGTGCTACACTGGCCGACCTAACACCCGCACCTGTGGCGGGTGCCCCGTTTTGTTAACGCCGGAGGTCAGATGCATTGCCCTTTCTGTAGTGCCGTTGATACCAAGGTGATCGATTCCCGTCTGGTGGCCGAAGGCCATCAGGTGCGCCGCCGTCGCGAATGCCTGCTCTGTCACGAGCGTTTTACCACCTTCGAGATGGCCGAGCTGGTGATGCCGCGGGTCATCAAGTCCAACGGTTCGCGCGAGCCGTTCAACGAGGACAAGCTGCGGGCCGGTATCCTGCGGGCGCTGGAGAAGCGTCCGGTGAGCATGGAAGCCATCGAAAAGGCGGTCAACCACATCAAGTCACGCCTGCGCGCTACCGGCGAGCGGGAAGTCGCCTCCCAGCTGGTGGGCAATTTGGTGATGGATGAACTCAAGGGATTGGACAAGGTGGCCTATATCCGCTTTGCCTCCGTCTATCGCAGCTTTGAAGATATCCGTGAGTTTGGCGAAGAGATCGCCAAGCTGGAGAAGTAACGGCTGCGAACCCCTCCCGGATCGGAGGGGGCATAATCGGCCGGGGCCGCCACGCTGGCTGCCGGCTGGCAAATGGACTGTTACGCCAGTGAAACATCCAAGCTGAGTATTGTTTCGCTGGTGAAAAAATATGAGGGCGTGCGACCGCAATCTGCGAGTCGGCGCCTGCCGCCATGGCAGGAGATGCCATGGCCGATCTGCCCGATGTTGTTGGCGATAAGATGGTGAGCTGCAAGAGGTAAGAGAACGCAACTCATCTTCTTGCCCCATCAGATTGCTGCACCACACGGGATACGTTGCTGGAAACAGGAGCCCGGATGTTTAGTCAAGATGATTACCAATGGATGAGTCGGGCCCTCGAGCTGGCCCGCCGCGGCCGTTACACCACGGCCCCCAACCCCTGCGTCGGCGCCGTGCTGGTCAAGGATGGCGTGGTGGTTGGCGAGGGGTGGCATCAGAAGGCGGGCGAGTCCCATGCCGAGGTCTACGCCCTGCGCGCCGCCGGTGACAACGCCCGTGGTGCCACCGCCTATGTGACCCTCGAACCCTGCTCCCACCACGGTCGTACTCCCCCCTGTGCCGAGGCGCTGATCAATGCCGGCGTGGCCCGGGTGGTGGCGGCCATGGTTGACCCGAATCCCCAGGTGGGCGGACGCGGCCTGCGCATGCTCTCCGAAGCTGGCATCAAGACCGATTTCGGCCTGCTGGCGAGCGAAGCGGAAGCGCTCAACCCGGGCTTTTTCAAGCGGATGCGTACCGCCTTCCCGCGAGTGACCGTCAAGCTGGGGGCCAGTCTCGATGGCCGCACCGCCATGGCGAGCGGCGAGAGCCAGTGGATCACCTCCCCGGATGCGCGCCGTGACGTGCAGCGGCTGCGTGCCCGCCACGATGCGGTGCTCTCCAGCGCCGAGACTGTGCTGGCCGATGGCGCCTCCCTGACCGTGCGCTGGGACGAGCTGCCCCCCTCGGTCAAGGCGAGCTATCCCAAAGAGACCCTGCGCCAGCCGCTGCGGGTCATCGTCGATTCGCAAAACCGGCTCACCCCCGACTTGCCGCTGTTCCAGAGCGAGAGTCCGGTGCTGCTGGCGCGTCACAAGGCGTCCGGCGAGTGGCCCGCGTGGGTGCAGCAGCTGGAGCTGCCGCTGCTGGATGGCAAGCTGGATCTGGTCAGCCTGTTCATGCTGCTGGCCAAACAGAATATCAACTCGGTACTGGTCGAGGCGGGCCCGCGGCTGTGCGGCGCTCTGCTGGAAAAGGGGCTGGTGGATGAGCTGGTGCTCTATCAGGCGCCCAAATTGATGGGCGATGAGGGGCGCGGCCTGTTCCATCTGCCCGGCCTGACCCGGCTGTTCCAGGCCCCCAAGCTCGCCATCAAGGATGTGCGCATGGTAGGGCCGGATATTCGCATTACCGCCAAAATAGCCTGATCTTTCAATGTTCAAGGGGGCAGCAGCTGCCCCCTTCATCAGCAAGGTGATCTGCATGTTTACCGGAATTATCGAAGCGGTGGGGACTCTGGCCGAGCTGCGCCGTCAGGGGGAGGACATGGCCCTTACCGTCCATGCCCCCGCACTGGATTTTAGCGACGTCAAACTGGGTGACTCCATCGCCACCAACGGCGTCTGCCTCACCGTCGTGGCGCTGGGCGACAAGCGCTATACCGCCGACGTGTCGCTGGAAACCCTCTCCCGTACCGGCTTTGCCGCCGCCAAGGTGGGCGATCGGGTCAACCTCGAGAAGGCGCTGATGCCCACCTCCCGCCTCGGCGGCCATCTGGTCTCCGGCCACGTGGACGGGGTAGGGGAAGTGAAAAGCGTCTCCAGCAGCGGCCGCGCCATCGAGTACTGGATCAAGGCGCCGGGGGAGCTCTCCCGCTACATCGCCGAGAAGGGCTCCATTGCGGTGGATGGCATCAGCCTTACCGTCAACGCGGTGCAGGGGGAGCTGTTCCGCCTGACCATCGTGCCCCACACCGCGCAGGAGACCACCATCGCCAGCTGGAAGCCGGGCCACAAGGTCAACCTCGAGGTCGATCAGATCGCCCGCTATCTGGAGCGGCTGATGATGGGCAAGAGTCAGGAGAGCTGCGCCTCCACCCTGACTCTGGACAAGCTGGCCAAGGCCGGTTTTCTCTGATGGTCGGGGGGCTGGCCCCGACCAAAACGATTTTCTGTGATCCCGCTCCGATTGAAATGGGGCCATGCGCCCCAATCTAGAGCAGCATATCTCGCATTCCCGTTGAGCCTGCGGGCTCAATCCCCAAATAGACAGATGGAGTAGCCCATGGCGCTGAGCACAACCCAGGAAATCATTGCCGACATAAAGGCTGGCAAGATGGTGATCCTGATGGATGACGAAGACAGGGAGAACGAAGGGGACCTCATCATGGCCGCCTCCTGCGTCCGTCCGGAGGATATCAACTTCATGGCCCGCTACGGCCGTGGCCTCATCTGCCTGACCCTGACCCGGGATCGCTGCAAGCAATTGGCGCTGCCGCTGATGGTGGATCGCAACAATGCCCAGTTCTCCACCGCCTTTACCGTCTCCATCGAGGCGGCAGAAGGGGTGACCACAGGTATCTCCGCCGCTGATCGCGCGGTGACCGTGCAGGCCGCCGTGGCGGCCAATGCCAAGGCGGCCGATCTGGTGCAGCCGGGCCACATTTTCCCGCTGATGGCGCAGGATGGCGGCGTGCTGACCCGTGCCGGCCACACCGAAGCGGGCTGCGATCTGGCCCGTCTGGCCGGTTTCGAGCCTGCCGCCGTCATCGTCGAGATCCTCAATGAAGATGGCACCATGGCGCGCCGCCCGGATCTGGAGCTGTTCGCCGAGGAGCACGGCATCAAGCTTGGCACCATCGCCGACCTTATCGAGTACCGTAACCAGCACGAGACCACGGTCGAGAAGGTGGCCGAATGCAAGCTGCCGACCGAGTTTGGCGAGTTTGATCTCATCACTTTCCGCGACACCATCGACAATCAGGTTCACTTCGCCCTGAAAAAGGGTGAGGTGCAGGCCGATCAGCCGACCCTGGTGCGGGTTCACCTGCACGACGTGCTGAGCGATCTGCTGCTGACCGATCGCCATGCCGCCCGCAGCTGGCCGCTGCCCAAATCCATGGCCCGCATTGCCGACGAGGGCGGGGTGCTGGTGATCCTGGGGGCGGAAGCCCACGGCGCCGAGCTGCTGGCCCGGGTCAGGGGCTTTGAAGCTGCCGACAAGGGGTTGGCGCCGGAAGGAGCCAAGTGGCAGGGCACTTCGCGCCGGGTAGGCGTCGGTTCCCAGATCCTCAAGGCCCTTGGCGTGAGCAAGATGCGCCTGTTGAGCTCGCCGAAGAAGTACCATGCCCTCGGTGGTTTCGGTCTGGAAGTGGTTGAATACATAGGCGAATAACAGCCACAGTTGCGGCTTGCCGAGGGCGTTATCCGTCCTCGGCAAGTCGTGGAGTATGCCGGCGCATGACCACGCCGGCCCGTTGAATTTGCGATCATGGCCGCTCGTTGCGGCCATGGTTTTTGTCGTGGGTCTGTTGTGCTAGAATGTGCGCACTTTTGACTCCGGCCCTTTTGCTTTCACAGATACAGGATTTCCAATGAAGGTTATCGAAGGAAACATTGCCGCTCCCGAGGCGCGCGTTGCCATTGTCGTTGCCCGTTTCAACAGCTTCATCAACGACAGCCTGGTGAGTGGTGCAGTAGACGTACTGAAGCGTCAAGGTCAAGTGCAGGACAGCAATCTGACTCTGGTGAAAGTACCGGGCGCAGTTGAAATGCCGCTGGTTATCAAGAAGCTGGCCAAGAGCGGCAAATATGACGCCATCGTGGCGGTCGGTACTGTCATCCGTGGCGGCACCTACCACTTCGATCTGGTGGCAAACGAGAACAGCAAAGGCATGGCCCAGGTGATGATGGAGTATGAAATCCCCGTCGCCTTCGGCGTGCTGACTACCGAAAACATTGAACAAGCCATCGAGCGTGCAGGTACCAAGGCGGGTAACAAGGGTGCAGAGGCTGCACTGGCAGCGCTTGAAATGATCAACGTCCTGAAAGAACTGGACGTGTAACGAGGAGAAATGCATTGAAACCGTCTGAGCGCCGTAAAGCCCGTCATTGCGCCACCCAGGCCATCTACCAGTGGCAGATGACCAAGGCCAACGTGGGTGACATCGAAGAGCAGTTCAAGATCGATCAGGACACCAAGGGTGTAGACCTGAACTACTTCCGCGATCTGCTGTTCGGGGTATCGCTCCACTGCAACGAGCTGGACAAGGTCTTCGCACCTTTCCTCTCCCGTCCGCTGGAAGAAGTGGACATGGTGGACAAGGCGATCCTGCGTCTGGCGACCTATGAGCTGACCCGTCGTGATGATGTGCCGCCGCGCGTGGTCATCAACGAAGCGATCGAGCTGGCCAAAGCCTTCGCCGCCGATGACAGCCACAAGTTTGTCAACGGTGTACTGGACAAGGTGATCAAGTCGCTGGACAAGCGCTGATAGCTGCGTTCATCAGCATCTAATAGAGGAGCCAGCTTATCGCTGGCTTTTTACTGTATGGGTGAATTCGAGCTGATTGATAAGTACTTCAAGGTCCCCCACGCCCGCAAGGACGTGGTGATGGGCCCTGGAGACGATTGCGCCCTGCTGACCCTGCCCCCCGACACCCAGCTGGCGGTGAGCACGGATACCCTGGTCAGCGGCGTGCACTTCTTCCCCGACATGGATCCGGTCGATCTCGGCTACAAGGCGCTGGCGGTCAATCTCTCCGATCTCGCCGCCATGGGGGCCGAGCCGCGCTGGGTCTCGCTGGCGCTGACGCTGCCGGCCATCAACGAAAGCTGGGTTGCCGGCTTTGCCGAAGGATTCCTGGAGCTCGCCGAGTACTACAACGTGGCGCTGGTGGGCGGGGACATGACCCGCGGGCCGCTCTCCATCACGGTGTCGGTCAAGGGGTCGGTGCCTGCCGGTCGCGCCCTGATGCGCAGCGGTGCCAAAGCCGGTGACGGCATCTATGTCACCGGCACTCTGGGGGATGCCGCCCTGGCGCTCTCCCACCTGCTGGGCAAACGCACCCTCAACGAGAACCAGTTGGCGGCCGTGCTGCCGCGCCTCGACCACCCTCATCCCCGCATTCTGGCCGGACAGGCACTGCGCGGACTGGCGGGCAGTGCGCTGGATCTCTCCGACGGTCTGGCATCGGATCTTGGCCATATCCTCAAGGCGTCCGGTGTGCGGGCCCAGATCGACCTCGATCTGCTGCCGCTCTCGCCGGTGCTGCAGGATGCGGTGAGCGAGCAGGATGCGTGGCAGCTAGCGCTGGCCGGCGGCGATGACTACGAGCTCTGCTTCACCGTACCGCAGGAGCATCACGGCGCGCTCGATACCGCGCTGGCCCACAGCGGGGTCAAGTTTACCCGTATCGGCCGCATCGTGGCGGGTGAACCGGGCATCGAGTACCTGCGTGGCGAGCAGCCGGTCGAGCTGCAACTGAAAGGGTGGGATCACTTCGCATGAGTCTGTTCACGATAAAGCCCGAGCTGAAACGACTGGATCTGAAGAATCCGCTCCACTTTCTGGCGGTGGGCTTTGGCTCCGGTCTCTCCCCCAAGGCGCCGGGCACCATGGGAACGATCGCCGCCATCCCGCTCTACCTGCTGGTGAGTGGGCTGCCAACCCACTGGTTTATCGCCCTGCTGGTGGTGGGTTTCCTGATCGGTATCCGCATCTGCCAGAGCGCCACCGATGCCATCGGCATACCGGATCACGGCGCCATCGTCTGGGACGAGGTGATCGGCTTTGGCGTCACCATGATAGCTGCGCCGGCCGGTTGGGAGTGGGTACTGGCGGGCTTCCTGCTGTTTCGCCTGTTCGATGTGCTCAAACCCTGGCCCATCTCCTGGTTTGATCGCCGTATCCACGGCGGCCTTGGCATCATGCTGGACGATCTGATCGCCGCTCTGTTCGCCCTCATTTGTATGCAATTACTGGCCGCCTGGCTCGCTTGATTGCCCTCTCCCGGGGAGTGACTGTTACAGCTCTCCCCGATTTATATCTGCCTAATTTTCATTCATCGGCATATGCTGCCGTATATCATCCATTTCACATAAATATTCACTACTCATTCGGGGCCTTACCGCGAACAGAGAATAGTGATAAATGCTGCTTGTTGCGTTCTTGTTGAAATTAAAGTAATGCTAGCGGTAGGTATATGGATATGCGGGCCGTTTTTGTGACTATAGTCATCATTTTTCGCTATGGAAATGGTGGTTATCTGCGCAAAACATTGCGGAATTGTATAACTCAATCATTTACACCCGTGGGCAAACCGTCTAATTTACTCGCGGGTTATTCCAAAAAAATGCAAAAAACCCGCCCGGATCGCTGGTTTAACTGCTACACGGATTGAGCATTAATTGCCCTGAGCAGCACCGGCATCTGCGGCCGATTTATGGACGAATTATTTGGGACGGATGTCCCCCGCAGAGGTAAACATGTCCTTGCTCGAAGTAAAGAACTTGCGGATCGAGTATCCCTCCCGCTACGGGGTACTGGCCGCAGTGAAGGATCTCTCTTTCTCCATCGAAAAAGGGGAGATTGTCGGCGTCGTGGGTGAGTCCGGTGCCGGCAAATCCACCATCGGCAACGCCGTCATCGATCTCCTGAGCCCGCCCGGTCGCATCGCCCGTGGCGACATCTACCTCAATGGCGAGCTTATCTCTGGCAAGAGCCAGAACGAGATGCGGGCCATCCGTGGTTCACGCATCGGTTTTATCTTTCAGGATCCGATGACCTCCCTCAACCCGCTGTTCACCGTTGAACACCAGCTGGTCGAGACCATCCTGGCCAACACCGATCTGTCACGCGAAGCGGCCTTTGCCAAGGCGCTTGATCTGATGAAGGCGGTCGGTATCCCGAGCCCGGAGCTGCGCATCAAGCAGTATCCGCACCAGTTCTCCGGTGGCATGCGCCAGCGGGTGGTGATCGCCATCGCCCTCTCCGGCGATCCTGAACTCATCATCGCCGACGAGCCGACCACGGCGCTGGACGTCTCCATTCAGGATCAGATCCTCCAGCTTATCCGCACCCTCTGCAAGGAGCGTCAGGTGGGCTGCATGCTGGTGACCCACGACATGGGCGTGGTCTCCAACGTGACCGACAAGGTGGCGGTGATGTATCGCGGCGATCTGGTGGAGTTTGGCCGCACCGAGCAGGTGCTGGGCAGCCCTAATCACCCCTATACCCGCAGCCTCATCTCGGCGGTGCCTCGCTCCGACGTGAAGCTGGTGCGCTTCCCGCTGGTCTCCTATATCGAGGATGCCAGCGCGCCGGATACCAATATCGACCTCAAGACCCACTGGCTCGGTCAGAGTCAGGACGAGCGAGCCTATGAAGGGGCGCTGCTGCGGGTGGAGAACGTCGATCTGAAGTTCGTTACCAAGGACTCCATCTTCCCGAGCCGCCGCCAGTATGTGCGTGCCTGCAACAACATCAGCTTCGAGATCTTCGAGGGTGAAACCTTCGGTCTGGTGGGGGAGTCCGGCTCCGGTAAATCGACCATTGCCCGCGCCATCACCGGTCTCTATCCGCCTGATACCGGAAAAATCGTCTTTGAGGGGATCGATCTGACTGCCCTCAAGAGCGAGCGCGAGCGCCGCCCCCTGCGTCGCCAGATGCAGATGGTGTTCCAGAACCCCTATTCGTCGATGAACCCGCGGATGAAGGTGCGCGACATCATCGCCGAGCCGATCCGCTTTCACCAGCTGGCGAGCAGCGAGAGCCAGATCGAGGGGATTGTCGGGGATCTGCTCGATCACGTTGGCCTTGGCCGCGGAGCCGGGGTCAAGTATCCCCACGAGTTCTCCGGCGGTCAGCGCCAGCGTATCTCGATTGCCCGTGCGCTGGCGACTCGCCCCCGTTTTCTCATCTGCGACGAGCCGACCTCGGCGCTGGATGTGTCGGTACAGGCCCAGATCCTCAACCTGCTCAAGGATCTGCAGCAGGAGCTCAAGCTCACCATGCTGTTCATCAGCCACGATCTGCCGGTGATCCGCCAGATGTGCGACCGCATCGGGGTGATGCAGCACGGTCATCTGGTGGAAGTGGCCGAGACCGAGAAACTCTTTACCAATGCCGAGCATGAGTACAGCCGCAAGCTGATCTCCCTCATGCCGGAGTTCAAGGGAATGTCCCGCGAGGGGCTGGAAATCGCAAGCTAGGAGAGCGCCGGTGCGCCGGATGGTCGCTCAAACCCGTTGTTCGTTAATAAAAAAGCCAAAAGCATGGAGAAAAAGATGAAGAAAGGATTTTCCAAGATTGCCCTGGCGCTGTTTGCCGCCGGTTTCGCCTTCAGCGTTTCTGCCGCTGATATCAAGGTAGGCGTCGCCTCCGATGCTACCTCGCTGGATCCGCAGGAGCAGCTCTCCGGTCAGACCCTGGAGATGTCGCACCTGGTATTCGATCCCCTGATGCGTTACACCCAGGATCTGAAATTCGAGCCGCGTCTGGCCGAGAAGTTCGAGCGTGTCGATGACAAGACCGTCCGCTTCCACCTGCGCAAGGGTGTCAAGTTCCACTCCGGTAACGACTTTACTGCCGATGATGTGGTATGGACCGTCAACCGTCTGAAGTCCTCCGTCGACTTCAAGGCGATCTTCGACCCCATCGTTGAAGTGAAGAAGGTAGATGACTACACCGTCGATCTGATCACCGCCAAGCCGTTCCCGCTGATCCTGCAGACCGTCACCTACATCTTCCCGATGGATTCCAAGTTCTACACCGGCAAGACCGAAGCGGGCAAAGACAAGGCCGAGATCGTCAAGAACGGTGACTCCTATGCCTCTACCCACGTCTCCGGTACTGGCCCGTTCACCGTCAAGTTCCGCGAGCAGGGCGTGAAGCTCGATTATGCCCGCAACCCCAACTACTGGGACAAGGCCTCCAAGGGTAACGTCGAGAACCTGACCGTGGTGCCGATCAAGGAAGACGCGACCCGTGTAGCCGCGCTGCTGGGTGGTGATGTGGACGTGATCTACCCGGTTGCGCCGAACGATCTGGAGCGCGTGAAGAATGGCAAGGACTCCCAACTGGTCACCCTGTCCGGTACCCGCGCCATCATCATCGAGCTGAACCAGAACACCAACCCGGCGCTGAAAGACAAGCGCGTGCGTCAGGCGATCAACTACGCCATCAACCAGGTGGGTATCGTCGAGAAGATCAACAAGGGCTTTGGTACCCCAGCCGGCCAGCTGAGCCCGAAAGGCTATGCCGGTCACAACGAAGCGCTGGTGCCCCAGTATGATCTGGCCAAAGCCAAGCAGCTGATGAAAGAAGCAGGTCACGAGAAGGGCTTCAAGATGACCTTCATCGCTCCGGCAGCCCGTTACGTCAACGACGTCAAGATTGCCCAGGCTGTCTCCGCCATGCTGGCCAAGATCAACATCAAGGTGGATCTGAAGACCATGCCGGTGGCCCAGTACTGGCCGGAGTTTGACAAGTGCGCCGCCGACATGCAGATGATTGGCTGGCACTCCGACACTGAAGATACCGCGAACTTCTTCGAGTTCCTGACCTTCACCAAGGATGCCAAGACCGGTATGGGTCAGTACAACTGCGCCGGCTATGCCAACGCAGAGGCTGACAAGCTGATCGAACAGGCCAACGCCGAGACCGATCCGGCCAAGCGTGCCGAGATGCTGAAGAAGGTTGAAGCCATGGTGATCGAGGATGCTGCCTACGTGCCGTTGCACTGGGAAGATCTGGCCTATGGTGCCAAGAAGAACGTCGACATCAAGCCGGTGGTCAACGTGATGAACTTCCCTTACTTCGGCGATCTGGTGGTCGGCAAGTAAGCGAACGCCACAAGGAAGGACGGGGCGGGGTGGTCAGCTGGCCACTCCGCCTGCTAACAGAAGCCTGTGCCACGACACAGGCCACGTAGAAGGACAAGCATGTTTACATTCCTGCTGAAACGGTTCTATCAGGCCGTGATAGTGATGTTCGTCATCAGCCTGGTCGCCTTCTCCATCCAGGACAACCTGGGGGATCCGTTGCGCGAGCTGGTGGGACAATCCGTCTCCGAAGCCCAGCGCCACGAATTGCGCGAGAAGATGGGCCTCAACGATCCCTTCCTCGTCAAATACAGCCGCTTTTTGAAAAATGCGGTGCACGGGGATCTGGGCACTTCCTACTTTTTCAAGCGACCGGCTCTTGAGGTGATCCTCGACAAGCTGGTAGCTACCCTTGAGCTGGTCTTTGCCGCCGCACTGATCATCGTCGTGGTCTCCATTCCGCTGGGTGTCTACTCGGCGATCCGGCCGCGCAGCATTCCCACCAAGATCATCATGGCGGGGAGCAGTATCGGCATTTCGATCCCGGTGTTCCTGACCGCCATCATGTTGATGTATCTCTTCTCCATCCAGCTGGGCTGGCTGCCAGCCTATGGCCGTGGCGAGACCCGTAATCTGCTGGGCTGGGAGTCGGGCTTCTTCACCTGGGACGGCATCAAGCACCTGATCCTGCCTGCGGTGTCGCTCTCTTCCATCATGCTGCCGCTGTTTATCCGGCTGGTGCGCTCCGAGATGCTGGAGCAGCTCTCATCCGAGTACGTCAAATTCGCCCGCGCCAAGGGGCTGGACAACAACAAGGTCTACTACCAGCACGCCCTGAAGAACACCATGCTGCCGGTCATTACCGTCGGTGGTGTGCAGATCGGCACCATGGTGGCCTACACCATCCTTACCGAGAGCGTGTTCCAGTGGCCGGGGACCGGCTTCCTGTTCCTCGAGGCGATCCACCGGGTCGATACCCCGCTGATCACCGCCTACGTCATCTTCGTGGGACTGATCTTTGTGGTAACCAATACTCTGGTCGACCTGCTCTACGGGTTGATCAACCCGACCGTTAACCTGACTGCCAAGGGGTAAGCGCATGACTAATGCTGTAACTGCAAGCCCAAGCCGTTGGGCACGTTTCAAGAACTCCGACATCGTCTACTACTTCCTGCGGGACAAGGTAGCCATGTTCAGCTTTGCGGTGTTCGTGGTGTTCGTGGTGGCTGCCTTGCTGGCTCCCTGGATCGCTCCGCACAACGTCTATGACCAGACCAGCTTTGACCTGATGGATGCCGAACTGCCTCCTTCATGGCTGGATGGCGGCGAGGAGCGCTTCTGGCTCGGCACCGACAACCAGGGACGGGATATCTGGAGCACCATCCTCTATGGTGCCCGTATCTCCCTCACCATTGGTCTGTTTGCGGTGGGGCTGCAGCTCGTGCTGGGGATCGTCATCGGCCTGATCGCAGGCTACTTTGGCGGTCGTATCGATAACCTCTTGATGCGCTTTGCCGACGTGCAGCTGTCGTTCTCCACCATGATGGTGGCGATCATCATCTCCGCCATCTTTCAGGCGACCTTTGGCTCCGAGTTCTACTCGCGCTTTGCCATCGTGATGCTGGTGGTGATCATCGGGATAGCCGAGTGGCCGCAGTACGCCCGTACCGTGCGCGCCTCGGTGCTGGCCGAGAAGAAGAAGGAGTATGTGGAGGCAGCCAAGGTGATGGGGTTCCGCGCCCCGCGCATCATGTTCCGCCACATTCTGCCCAACTGCCTGTCGCCGATTCTGGTTATCTCCACCGTGCAGGTGGCCAACGCCATCATGAGTGAGGCCGCACTCTCCTTCCTCGGTTTGGGGATGCCGGTTGATCAGCCCTCGCTTGGTTCGCTTATCAGCGTCGGCTTCAACTACATCTTCTCCGGCTCCTGGTGGATCACCGCCTTCCCGGGCATCTGTCTGGTGGTGCTGGTGCTGGTCATCAACTTGCTGGGTGACTGGCTGCGGGATGTATTTAACCCCAAGATCTACAAAGGGTAATTCGGGCCAGAAACGCAAAAACAAAAGAAGGGCGCCAGTGAGGCGCCCTTCTTTTGTTTGATAGCTTTAAGCGTTATCAGGCTTGCATCCAGCTTTCGATGCTGCGCTGGATACCTGCATCGTCCAGACCGAGCAGGGCATAGATCTCCTGCTGGGTACCCTGTTCCACGAAGCGATCCGGCAGGCCGAGGTTGAGCACCGGCTTGCACTGTTTGCTGCGCATCAGCAGCTCGTTCACTGCCGAACCGGCTCCACCCATGATGGCGTTGTCTTCGAGGGTGACGAAGTGATCGTGGCTGGCCGCCAGCGACAGCACCAGCGCCTCATCCATCGGCTTGACGAAGCGCATGTCCACCAGAGTGGCATCAAGCGCTTCGGCCGCTGCTTTGGCGTGTTGCAGCAGGGTGCCAAACGCCAGAATGGCGGTGCCTTTGCCCTCTCGAATGATGCGTCCCTTGCCAAGCGCCAGCGCCTGCATCTCCTGCGAGATGGGTGCATCGCTCAGGCTGCTGCCACGTGGGTAGCGCACCGCGGCTGGCCCCTGATGACGGTAGCCGGTATAGAGCATCTGACGGCATTCGTTCTCGTCGGAGGGGGTCATGATCACCATGTTGGGCACGGTGCGCAGGAAGCTGATGTCGAACGCACCCTGATGGGTCGGGCCGTCAGCGCCCACCAGACCGGCCCGGTCGATGGCGAACAGCACCGGCAGCTCCTGCAGAGCCACGTCGTGGATCACCTGATCGTAAGCACGTTGCAGGAAGCTCGAATAGATGGCGACCACCGGCTTCTTGTCAGCGATGGCGAGACCGGCAGCAAAGGTAACCGCGTGCTGCTCGGCAATGGCCACATCGAAGTAGCGCTCCGGATACTGCTGGCTGAATTTCACCAGCCCCGAGCCCTCGCGCATGGCTGGGGTGATACCGACCAGCTTCTCGTCTTTAGCCGCCATGTCGCATAGCCACTGGCCAAAGATGGCCGAGAAGGTGGGTTTGGCACCGCTCGCCTTGGGCAGGGCGCACTCGTCCGGATTGAACTTGGGCACGGCGTGATAACCGATGGGGTCTTTTTCGGCGGGCTCGTAACCCTTGCCTTTCTTGGTCTTGACGTGAAGCAACTGCGGGCCCTTGAGGTTGCGCATGTTGCGCAGGGTCTCGACCAGCGCCTCGATATCGTGACCGTCGATGGGGCCGATGTAGTTGAAGCCGAACTCTTCGAACAGGGTGCCGGGCACCACCATCCCCTTGAGGTGCTCCTCGGCCCGCTTGGCCAGCTCCTTGACCGGCGGCAGACCGGCCAGCACCTTCTTGCCGCCTTCGCGGATGGTGGTGTAGAGCTTGCCGGACATGACCCGGGCAAGATGGTTGTTGAGCGCGCCGACGTTCTCGGAGATGGACATCTCGTTGTCGTTGAGGATCACCAGCATGTCTTTATGGACATCGCCGGCGTGGTTGAGCGCTTCAAAAGCCATCCCCGCCGTGATGGCGCCATCACCGATCACCGCAACGACCTTGCGGCCCAGCCCTTCACTCTCGGCGGCAACTGCCATACCGAGTGCGGCACCGATGGAGGTGCTGGAGTGGCCGACGGAGAGCACGTCGTACTCGCTCTCGCCACGCCAGGGGAAGGGGTGCAGACCATCCTTCTGACGGATGGTGTGGATCTGGTCACGGCGTCCGGTCAGGATCTTGTGGGGATAGGCCTGATGGCCCACGTCCCAGATCAGCCGATCGAACGGGGTGTTGTAGACGTAGTGCAGGGCTACGGTCAGTTCGACCGTGCCGAGCCCGGAGGCAAAGTGTCCGCTGGAGCGGCTGACGGAGCGCAGCAGATATTCGCGCAGCTCGTTGCACAGCACCGGTAGCCGCTCTTTGGGCAGGGAACGCAGCTCTATCGGGGTGTCCGCGAGGGCCAGATTGGGGAAATTGCTAATATCAACGCTCATTTTTTAACTGTTATCCAGCGTTTAGTGGGTTCGCTCGATGATGTAATCGGCGAACGCTTCCAGAATGTCGGTATTGTAGGGCAAGGATTGCAGGGCTGTTAAGGCTTTACCGTGCAGTTCGCGAGCCAGCTCACGGGCGTTTTCGAGTCCAAGCAGGGCCGGATAGGTACTCTTCTCCAGCGCCAGATCGGAGCCCTGTGGTTTGCCCAGGGTGGCGGTGTCACCGGTGATGTCGAGAATGTCATCCTGCACCTGGAAGGCGAGGCCGATGGCGGAAGCATAGGTTTGCAGTGCCGTCAGGGTCGCTTCGTCCACATTCTCCTTGCACAGGGCGCCAAGAGTGACGGCGCATTCGATGAGTGCCCCCGTCTTGTGGCGGTGTACCTGCTCCAGCTCGGCGAGCGAGATCTGGCGCCCCTCTGCCTGCAGATCCAGCGCCTGACCGCCGCACATACCGAGATAACCGGAAGCGCGGGCGAGGGTGCTCAGCATGCGCACCCGGTTGGCCAGCAGTGTCTCGGGCATGGGATGATCGGCCAAAATGGAGAACGCCAGCGTTTGCAGGGCATCACCGGCCAGAATCGCGGTGCCTTCATCGAATGCCTTGTGAACGGTCGGCTGGCCGCGACGCAAATCGTCGTCATCCATGGCGGGCAGATCGTCGTGCAGCAGCGAGTAGGCGTGGATGCACTCCACAGCTGCGGCCGGGCCATCGAGCAGTTCGCTCTTTACCCCCAGCATCTCGCCAACCGCGTAGACCAGAAAGGGGCGAACCCGCTTGCCACCCAGCAGCAAGCCATATTTCATGGCATCGCGCAGGCGCGGTGCCATGGCGGGCAAGGATTCAAGTTGTGCTGACAGACAGTCGTCAATACGCTGACGATGCAGACGGGAAAAATGGTCCAGCGCCACTCACTCTTCTCCTTGTTCTGGCTGGAAGGGGGCAAGCTGGTCACTGCCATCGGCTTTGCTCAGCAGGATCTGGATCTTCTGTTCTGCCTGTTCCAGCTTCTGCTGGCCGGCACGCACCAGATGGACTCCTTGCTCGAACTGCTTGAGCGCCTCTTCCAGCGGGAGGGAACCTTGCTCCAGCTGATGAACGATGGTTTCCAGCTCTTCCAGAGTGGCATCAAAACTCAGGCGGTCGATTTTTTTACTGGCCATGTCCATCCTCGGGGATTGAAAAAAACGGCTTATATTAACATCGACCGCCCACCGGGGGGAGGCTGAAAACGCCAGAGCCGCAAACTCTCGACAAATCGGTCGATAATGAGCCGCCTCTCCCTTCGGATGGAAACTTGCTGCCGGGGCCGCAATAGCAGAAAATTCAACGGCGTATAATAGTGCGTCAGCACAGATGACAGGAGTAGGACGTGGATCTAGGCAGTCTGATAGGCATAGTGCTGGGCTTCGGGGTGGTGATATATGGCATGCTGCTGGGTGGCCCCGTCACCATGTATGTGGACATGCCCTCCGTCTATATCACCATTCTGGGCTCCATCTTTATCGCCATGATGAAGTTCAACCTTGGCCAGTTCCTGATGGCGTTCAAGGTGGCCGGCAAAGCCTTTATGTACAAGGGCGACAAGCTGGAAGATCTCATTACCAAGGCGGTTGAGCTGGCCGATGCATCCCGCAAGGGTGGCTTTCTGGCGCTGGAAGCGGCGGAAATCCCCAATCCCTTCATGAAAAAAGGGATCGATATGCTGGTGGATGGTCACGATGCCGATGTGGTGCGTGGCGTGCTGGAGAAGGATATCGAGCTGACCTCCGAGCGTCATGTCATCGCCATCAAGGTGTTCCGCACTCTGGGGGATCTCGGCCCGGCCATGGGTATGATAGGTACGCTGGTGGGGTTGGTGGCCATGCTGGCAAACATGAGCGATCCCAAGTCTATCGGCCCGGCCATGGCGGTGGCATTGCTCACGACCCTGTATGGCGCCATCGAGGCCAACATGATCGCGATTCCCATTGCCGACAAGCTGGAGCTGCGCAGTGGTGAGGAGCGACTCTGCCGTACGCTGATCCTCGATGCCATCATGGGTATTCAGGATGGCCAGAATCCGCGGGTGATCCAGACCATGCTGCAGAACTATTTGCATCAATCCAAACGCAATAACGGCGCGGAGTAGGGGGCTTTATGTCCAAATGCAAATGTCCGCCACCGGGGTTGCCCGGTTACATGGGGACTTTCGCCGATCTGATGTCGCTATTGATGTGCTTTTTCGTGCTGCTGCTCTCGTTTGCCGAGATGGACGTACAGAAGTTCAAGCAGATTGCCGGTTCCATGGAGAAGGCATTCGGCGTGCAGAATATTCTGGAAGTGAAGGATATTCCCAAGGGGACCTCGGTGATTGCCCAGGAGTTTCGGCCGGGCCGGCCGGAGCCGACCCCCATCGATACCATCATGCAGCAGACCATCGACATGACCCAGACCGAGCTTGAGTTTCTACCCGGCGAGTCGGATCAGGCTGGCGGGCAGGACAAAATCGATGGCAAGCAGACCGGTGGCGATACGGCTCAGGATGCGCACCAGGCGCAGCAGCAATCCAATGAACTGGCCAAAGCGCTCGCCGAACAGATGAAGTCGCAGATCCAGGATGGTGCGATTGAAATCGAGGCGCTGGGTCAGCAGATCATCATCAGGATCCGGGAGAAGGCGTCATTTCCTGCCGGATCGGCTTTTCTGCAGCCCCAGTTCTGGCCGGTTATCCGTAAAGTTGCCGAGTTGCTCAAGGATGTACCGGGGGAGATCACCATCTCTGGCCACACCGATAACGTGGCAACTCATGACGAGCTGTTCCAGTCAAACTGGGAGCTTTCAACCCAGCGTGCGGTAGCGGTTGCTCACCAGATGATCAAGGTGCCCGGCTTCGATCAGGGGCGGCTGGTGGTGCAGGGGATGGCAGATTCCCAGCCGCTGGTGCCCAACAATACCCCGGAGAACCGGCGGGCGAATCGGCGCGTGGAGATCTCCATCATGCAGGGCAAGCCCACAGTCTCGTCACCTATCTCAGTGCCGAAAGCAGAGTGATGATGAGTCGCAAAGCGAGATCTGCATCAGGGGGCTGACATGGATTTTGTGCCGGCTTCATATTAAGATGCCCTATCCGAACCGACTGCTGCGGCTTTCTTGCTGATCGCCGCAGCTTCTATTTTCAAGCAACCCAGGTTTCGACTATGAACCATACTCCGATGACTGTTCGCGGTGCTGAGAAGCTGCGCGAAGAGCTCGAATATCTCAAGACCGAGCTGCGTCCCCAGATTATCGAAGCGATTGCCGATGCCCGTGAGCACGGTGATCTGAAGGAAAACGCCGAATACCATGCTGCCCGCGAGCAGCAGGGGTTCTGTGAAGGCCGCATTCAGGAGATTGAAGCCAAGCTCTCCAATGCCCAGGTGATCGATGTCACCAAGATGACCAACAATGGCCGCATCATTTTTGGCGCGACCGTGACCCTGCTCAAGAGCGAGACAGAGGAAGAGGTTGTCTACCGCATCGTGGGTGATGATGAGGCCGACATCAAACAGAACCTTATCTCCGTCAATTCACCGATTGCCCGCGCCTTGATCGGCAAGGAAGTTGACGATGTGGCCATCGTCAAGACTCCGGCTGGTGACGTGGAGTACGAAGTGCTGGAAGTCGCTTATCTCTAAGCGCTGCAGTATTTGATGGGACAGGGGAGCGGGTGCTCCCCTGTTTCTCTTTACCCGGCCTGATAGGCCTCGGTAAAGGCATCCTGATGACGTTGAAACAACCAGTGGCGCAGGCGCTCTATGTCGCTTTCGCTCATCTGGAAGCTGATCGCCCAGGTGGTGCTGGTCGGGTTGGATTTGATTAACCTGACCAATCGTCCCTGAAGTGGCAGAGGTTCCTCCTCATCGAGACAGAGTTCGCCGTTGAGCTGTGTATCCGCCACCATGCCGAGAGGCATGTTCTCCACGATGAGTCCGTTGAGGGAGAGGCTGAGCACCTGATAGTGCCCCTGCTCGGTGCGCAACCGCGCTTTCTGGCTGAGGCGCCAGGCGCGAGGACGGGCGAACCCCAGCTCCCTGATCACCGGAGCGGATAGACGTGGCTCGATAAAGCCGTCTTCGCTTTGGGTAAAGGTGAGGGGAAAGCGTAGCTGGTGTCCTGCGAAGCGGGCTTCGAGTACGAGGTTGTCGGCTTTTTGCAGCAAGCCAAGCATGGGGCCGTCGAGGTGACCACTCAGGAGATGACTCTCCTGATTGCTCCCCAAGTCCCGCAGCATGGCCAGCTCATCGTCGGTTAGAATTTGATGGTGAGCCATAGCGCGTGTCCGGAAGTATTCATCGCAGGTTAAGGGGTTGGCGACTACTTTGGCAAGCGACTCGGGAAGAAGTGGAAGAAGGAAAGAGCAGCGCTCTTTCCTTTTATTTGCGGGGCAGCTGGATCTTGGGTTCGTTGGCCTGACGATAAATGGTCAGCACATGGCCCATGCTCTGTACTTTGACTGAACCGGTTTCACGGACGATGGCATCCATAACCAGTTGTTTCATCTCACGATCTTCAGACGCAACCTTAACCTTGATCAGCTCGTGATGGTTCAGTGCCAGATCGATCTCGGCCAGTACGCCTTCGGTCAGACCATGCTGACCCAGCAGGACGACAGGTTTGAGGCTGTGAGCAAGGCCCTTGAGGTACTGTTTCTGTTTGTTGTTGAGAATCATCGCAATTTCTTCATAAGTCAGGGTTGAAAGGGGCGTATTCTACCCCCACTTAGCCCTTAATACTAATAACCCTTGTGGTTTTTTAAAGTCGATTATCATGACCCAGAAAAAACATTCCCCCAGTTCAACCCGCTGGTTAAAAGAGCATTTTGACGATCAATACGTCAAAAAAGCCCAGAAGTTGGGACTGAGATCCCGTGCCGTGTTCAAGATCGACGAGATCCAGGGCAAGGACAAACTGCTCAAGCCGGGTATGACGGTGGTGGATCTGGGGGCGGCCCCGGGTGGCTGGTCCCAGTTTGCCATCGACCAGGTCGGTGACAAGGGGCGGGTGATCGCCTGCGATATTTTGCCGATGGATTCCATCGCCGGTGTCGATTTCCTTCAGGGAGACTTTCGGGAGGAAGCTGTACTGGGAGCGCTGCTGGAACGGGTCGGCCCGGACAAGGTGGATGTCGTCATGTCCGACATGGCGCCAAACATGAGCGGTACCCAGCAGGTGGATCAGGCACGT
This sequence comes from Aeromonas sp. HMWF016, assembly GCF_963878195.1. Lineage (NCBI taxonomy): Bacteria > Pseudomonadati > Pseudomonadota > Gammaproteobacteria > Aeromonadales > Aeromonadaceae > Aeromonas > Aeromonas sp. HMWF016. The sequence goes on along the minus strand of NZ_CAWNWX010000112.1, from coordinate 97,715 downwards.
TCCATGTATCTGGTCGAACTGGCGCTGGACATGTGCAATCAGGTATTGCGTGGTGACGGCAGTTTCGTGGTGAAAGTGTTTCAGGGAGAGGGGTTTGATGCCTATCTCAATGAAATTCGTCAACTTTTTACCACTGTCAAGATTCGTAAACCAGACTCGTCCCGCGCTCGTTCACGGGAAGTCTACATTGTGGCTACCGGTTTTAAACTGTAGTACCCTAACCTTCATCGTTAACTGTCAGTCTGCGAGGTTACTGATTTGAGTGACATGGCGAAAAATTTAATCCTGTGGCTGGTCATCGCCGTCGTGTTGATGTCGGTGTTCAATAGCTTCAGCCCCAGCGATACCTCCAGTCGCCAGCTGGACTATTCCAGCTTCGTTAAAGAGGTGACCCAAGAGCAGATCCGTGAAGTGCGGATGGACGGTAAGGTCATTAATGGCGTCAAGCGTACTGGTGAGCGTTTCACCACCATCATTCCGGCGCCGGATCCCCAGCTCCTCAACGACATGCTCAATCACAACGTCAAGGTGATGGGCGAGAAGCCGGAAGAGCCGTCTTTGCTGACCTCTATCTTCATCTCCTGGTTCCCGATGCTGCTGCTGATCGGTGTCTGGGTCTTCTTCATGCGTCAGATGCAGGGCGGCGGTGGCAAAGGCGCCATGTCGTTTGGCAAGAGCAAGGCTCGCCTGATGAGTGAAGATCAGATCAAGACTACTTTTGCTGATGTCGCTGGTTGCGATGAAGCCAAGGAAGAGGTGAAGGAGCTGGTCGACTATCTGCGCGACCCGAGCAAATTCCAGAAACTGGGCGGCAAGATCCCGACCGGCGTACTGCTGGTTGGTCCTCCCGGTACCGGTAAAACCCTGCTGGCCAAGGCCATTGCGGGTGAGGCCAAGGTGCCTTTCTTCACCATTTCGGGTTCCGATTTCGTGGAGATGTTCGTGGGTGTCGGTGCCTCCCGGGTACGCGACATGTTCGAGCAGGCCAAGAAATCCTCCCCTTGCATCATCTTCATTGATGAAATTGATGCGGTCGGTCGCCAGCGTGGTGCCGGTCTGGGCGGTGGGCACGATGAGCGTGAGCAGACTCTGAACCAGATGCTGGTCGAGATGGATGGCTTTGAGGGCAACGAAGGCATTATCGTTATCGCTGCTACCAACCGTCCTGACGTACTGGATCCGGCATTGCTGCGTCCTGGCCGTTTCGACCGTCAGGTTGTGGTGGGTCTGCCGGATGTCCGTGGCCGCGAACAGATCCTGAAAGTGCACATGCGCAAAGTGCCGCTGGCGGATGACGTCAACCCGGCTCTGATTGCTCGTGGTACCCCCGGTTTCTCCGGTGCGGATTTGGCCAATCTGGTCAACGAAGCAGCCCTCTTCTCTGCCCGTGAGAGCCGCCGAGTGGTCTCCATGGCCGAGTTCGAGAAGGCAAAGGACAAGATCATGATGGGCGCAGAACGTCGCTCCATGGTGATGAAAGAGTCCGAGAAAGAGATGACTGCCTATCACGAAGCCGGTCACGCCATCATTGGTCGTCTGGTTCCGGATCATGACCCGGTTTACAAGGTTTCCATCATTCCGCGTGGTCGTGCGCTGGGTGTGACCATGTATCTGCCGGAGCAGGATCGCTGGAGCCACTCCAAGCAGCACCTGGAGTCGATGATTTCCAGTCTGTATGGTGGTCGTCTGGCAGAGGAGCTGATCTACGGTGCCGAGAAGGTCTCCACCGGTGCTTCCAACGACATCGAGCGGGCAACAGACATTGCACGCAAGATGGTGACTCAGTGGGGTATGTCCGAGCGTCTCGGCCCAATGCTCTACGCGGAAGAAGATGGTGAAGTGTTCCTCGGTCGCAGCATGGCCAAGGCCAAGCACATGTCCGACGATACCGCTCGCGTCATCGATGCCGAGGTCAAGCAGGTCATCGACCGCAACTACGCCCGTTCCAAGCAGATCCTTTTGGACAACATGGACGTGTTGCACAGCATGAAAGATGCGCTGATGAAGTACGAGACCATCGACGCCAAACAGATCGATGATCTGATGGCTCGTCGCGAGGTACGCGCTCCGAGCAACTGGCATGACGAGCACGGAGATACCCCGCAAGGTGGTTCTACCGTGGCTGCCGAGGCCAAGCCAGCCGATGAGGCTGCACCGGTGGTGGATGTCACTATCGACAAAGCCAACGACGCTCCGGCCAAATAATCGTGACTCTCCAAACCCCGGGCTTGCCCGGGGTTTTTCTTTATCAGATGGATGTGAACATGCAGTTAACCAGCAAGGGGCTCAGCCTCTCTCTCGATCGTCCCCATGTGATGGGGATCCTCAATGTGACGCCCGACTCCTTCTCCGATGGCGGTAGTTTCAACCAGTTTGAACGGGCAATAGCCCATGCGCGGCAAATGGTCTCGGATGGCGCAACCCTCATCGACATCGGTGGCGAGTCTACCCGCCCAGGTGCGCCAGATGTGAGCGAGCAGGAGGAGCTGGACAGGGTCATTCCTGTTGTGGCGCAGATTGCCCGTGAGCTGGACGTGATGATCTCTCTCGATACCTCCAAAGCGGCTGTGATGCGGGAGGGTTGCAAGGCGGGTGCACATCTGATCAACGATGTGAGGGCGCTGCTGGAGCCGGGAGCGCTTGATGCTGCCGCTGAAGCATGCGTTCCGGTTTGCTTGATGCATATGCAGGGGCAGCCGAGAACCATGCAGGTCGAGCCGCACTATGACGACCTGGTGGGGGAGGTGAGAGCCTTTTTTGACGAACGGATCGCAGCCTGCCTGGCCGCCGGAATAGCCCGTGAGCAGCTGCTGCTGGATCCGGGATACGGTTTTGGCAAGACGCTGGCACACAACTATCAGCTCCTGGCCGCCCAGGGAGAGTTGCTTGACTACGGTCTTCCGCTCTTGGTGGGAATGTCGCGAAAGTCTATGATAGGCAACCTGCTGAACCGCCCTGTGGGTGAACGTCTGGCTGGCAGTCTGGCTTGTGCCCTTATCGGCATGCAGCACGGAGCCAGGATCATCAGGGTTCACGATGTGCGGGAGACCATGGATACGTTGCGAGTCGGCTGGCAGGCCATGACGGGACAAGATTTTATTTCCAGATAATAAAGAGAACAGACAATGGCAAGAAAGTATTTCGGCACAGATGGTGTGCGCGGCAAAGTCGGCGAATATCCCATTACTCCTGATTTTGTAATGAAGCTGGGCTGGGCCGCGGGTAAGGTGCTCTCCAAGAAGGGCACCAAAAAGGTGCTGATTGGCAAAGACACCCGAATCTCTGGCTATATGCTGGAATCAGCGCTGGAAGCGGGTCTCTCTGCCGCCGGTCTCAAGGCCATACTGATGGGCCCCATGCCAACTCCGGCCGTTGCCTACCTGACCCGCACCTTCCGTGCCGAGGCCGGCATCGTTATCAGCGCCTCGCACAACCCCTTCTATGACAACGGCATCAAGTTCTTCTCAGCCGACGGCACCAAACTGCCTGACGAAGTCGAGATGGCCATTGAGGCTGAGCTTGATCACGAGCTCAAGTGCGTTGAATCTGCCGAGCTCGGTAAAGCGCTGCGTATCGATGATGCCGCTGGCCGCTATATCGAGTTCTGCAAGAGCACCTTCCCTTCCAATATGAATCTGGACGGGTTGAAGATGGTGGTCGATTGTGGTCATGGGGCAACCTACCATATCGCGCCTTCAGTGTTCCGCGAGTTGGGGGCCGAGGTGATCACCATGGGCTGCTCTCCGGATGGCCTCAATATCAACGATGGCGTTGGCTCGACTGCCCCCGAGGCACTGGTTGCCAAGGTGCTGGAGTGCAAGGCGGATCTCGGCGTGGCATTCGATGGTGACGGCGATCGCCTGATCATTGTGGATCACACCGGCTACCTGATCGACGGTGACGAGATCCTCTATATCATCGCGCGGGACGCCTTGCGCAACGGTCGTCTCAAGGGCGGTGTCGTCGGCACCCTGATGGCCAACATGGGTCTGGAACTGGCGTTGCAAACCCTGGGTATCCCGTTTGCCCGTGCCAAGGTGGGCGACCGCTACGTGCTGGAGATGATGGAAGAGAAGGGCTGGCGTATCGGTGGTGAGAATTCCGGCCACATTATCTGTCTGGATCAGACCACCACAGGTGATGGCATCGTGGCCGCCCTGCAGGTGCTCACCGCCATGCGCAGTGCCGAGATGCCGCTGGCCAAGCTGCGCTCCGGCATGAGCAAGTTCCCGCAGGTACTGGTGAATGTCCGTTTTGCCGAAGGCAAGGATCCGCTGGCTGCAGAAGCGGTCAAGCAGGAGGTCGCCAAGGTTGAACAGGAACTGGGCGGTCGTGGCCGCGTGTTGTTGCGTAAATCCGGTACCGAGCCCCTGATCCGGGTTATGGTGGAAGGGGAGCACGAGCAACAGGTGCGTGATATGGCTCAGCGCATTGCCGATCAGGTCGAATCGGCGTTTTAATGAGCGCCCAGGGCGGCTTTTTAGCCGCCTTGGTTGTATCTTGTTCAATCGATTCAAAAAAATGAAAATAGCACTTGTCAGCTGACAATCCTCTGGATATTATCAGCCCCGCTTTCGCAAGGGAGTTGCCGATGGGACATCGCAAGCCGTTTGTAGCAGCCAACTGGAAGTTGCACGGTAGTAGGTCGCAATTAGAGCAGTTTACGAGTCAGTGCCTGAAAGGTGTTGATGGTGATGTAGATCTTGTTCTGTGCCCATCCCATGTGCATCTCGACTTTGCCACTTCACTGCTCAGCGAGCAGAAAGTGATAGGGTTGGGGGCTCAGAATGTGAGTCAGCACGAAACGGGCGCTTACACGGGGGAGGTCTCGTGTGAGATGCTGGTTGAGGCAGGGTGTCGATACGTCTTAGTAGGGCACTCCGAGCGCAGGCGTCTCTTTGGTGAGACCAGCTTTATCGTCGCAGAGAAGTTTGCGGCAGCCAGAGCGGCAGGTCTGATTCCCATCCTCTGTTTGGGTGAGTCAGGTGCTGCAAGGCAAGCGAGAAGAACCTTCGAGGTGATCGCAGAAGAGCTGGATATCGTCATAGAGAAAAATGGCGCGATGGCTTTCGATAATGCTATCATCGCCTACGAGCCGATTTGGGCTGTAGGTACAGGTAAATGCGCCACACCCGAGCAGGCACAAGAGGTTCATTCCTTTATTCGTGGTCGCTTGGCGGAGGATACTCCGGTAATAGGTGAGAAGATCAGAATCATCTATGGTGGGAGCGTGACGCCGACCAATGCGAGAGATTTGTTTGCCCAACCCGACGTAGATGGCGGTTTGATTGGCAGAGCGAGTCTCGATAGCGATGCGTTTTTAGGAATTGTTGAAGCGGCAAAGGGTGCAAGTTAAATGTACGAAATTCTTTTGGTCGTTTATCTGCTGGTGTCACTGGCTCTGATTGGTCTGGTGATGATTCAGCAAGGTAAAGGGGCTGATATGGGCGCCTCCTTCGGCGCAGGGGCATCGAACACAGTATTCGGCTCCAGTGGTTCAGGCAGTTTCCTGACCCGAACAACAGCGATTTTGGCTGCTCTGTTTTTCGTAATCAGCCTGGTGCTCGGCTCTATGTCCAGCAACAAGGTTAAACAGGGTAGTGAATGGGAAAATCTGCAACAAACCCAACAGGTTGAGCAGACTAAAGCGCCAGTAAAGAAAGATACTGACGTTCCCGAGTAAGAGTTTTGCCGTGGTGGTGGAATTGGTAGACACGCTATCTTGAGGGGGTAGTGCTCTAGGGTGTGCGGGTTCGAGTCCCGCCCACGGCACCAGTTAAGCAGTGACCCGGGTAACCGGGATGTTATAGCCAAGTCAGTCTTGTATAGAAAGAATGAAGTGGCTATAATCTCGCACGATTTCGGACGCGGGGTGGAGCAGCATGGTAGCTCGTCGGGCTCATAACCCGAAGGTCGTCGGTTCAAATCCGGCCCCCGCAACCAAATTTCACGCATTTCCTACGCTCAGGAAGGCGGTCGCTGCGAGGCGACAATCAGGGTAAAGCGCCAAGCCCCGATTTGACATCGGGGCTTTTTGTTATGTGCGATTTACTCTGAATCGATCTCTATCTGGGCTTTATGCCCTTTTTTTGTTTTTCGGAGGGTGACTTTGGCTACGTTGGAACAACGTTTGACCGATCTGCTCGAGGCTCCGGTCGTTGCCTTGGGTTTTGAACTTTGGGGTATTGAGTTTATCCGTGCGGGTAAACACTCCACCTTGCGCGTCTATATCGACGGCGAGCAGGGCGTGACCGTTGAGAACTGTGCTGAGGTTAGCCATCAGGTTGGCGCCATTATGGACGTAGAAGATCCCATCACCGAGGAGTATTACCTCGAGGTATCTTCCCCGGGTCTGGATCGCCCCCTGTTCAAGGTTGCCCAGTTCGAAAAATACGTTGGCCAAGAGGCGGCGGTAACGCTTCGGATGGCAACAAACAACCGCCGCAAGTTCAAAGGCGTAATCAAAGCCGTGCAGGGCGATATGATCACTCTGACGGTAGATGGTAAGGACGAAGTGTTGGCTTTCACCAATATCCAAAAAGCGAACATAGTGCCGAACTTTGGTTAACGAGGCTATCGGATATGAATAAAGAGATTTTGCTGGTCGTTGACGCAGTATCCAACGAGAAAGCTGTACCCCGCGAGAAGATCTTCCAGGCTCTGGAGACTGCGCTGGCGACTGCGACCAAGAAGAAATATGAAGGCGAGATTGAAGTGCGCGTTGAAATCGATCGCAAGACCGGTGACTACGACACCTATCGCCGCTGGGTGGTGATTGCGGATCAAGCCGCAATGGAGAACCCTTACGCCGAGATCACTCTGGAAGCAGCCCAAATCGAGCAGCCGGAGATCCAGATCGGTGAGTACGTTGAAGACCAGATCGATTCCGTCACCTTCGACCGTATTACTACCCAGACTGCCAAGCAGGTTATCGTGCAGAAAGTGCGCGAAGCCGAGCGTTCACAAGTCGTTGACCAGTTCAAGGACAAAGAAGGCACCATCATCAGCGGCGTGGTCAAGAAGAGCAACCGCGATAACGTGATCCTGGATCTGGGCAGCAATGCCGAGGCCGTGATCTTCCGCGACGACATGCTGCCGCGTGAAACCTTCCGTCCGGGTGACCGCGTTCGCGGCCTGCTGTATGCAGTACGTCCGGAAGCCCGTGGTTCCCAGCTGTTCGTCAGCCGCTCCAGCCCTGACTTCCTGAAAGAGCTGTTCCGCATCGAAGTACCGGAAATCGGTGAAGAGATGATCGAAATCATGGGCGCTGCCCGTGATCCGGGTTCCCGCGCCAAGATTGCGGTGAAGACCAACGATCGTCGTATTGACCCGATCGGTGCCTGTATCGGTATGCGTGGCGCCCGTGTGCAAGCTGTCTCCGCCGAGTTGAGCGGTGAGCGTGCCGACATCGTGCTGTACGATGACAACCCGGCCCAGTACGTGATCAATGCCATGGCGCCTGCTGATGTGGCCTCCATCATCGTTGATGAAGACAACCACACCATGGATATCGCCGTGGAAGCCGCCAACCTGGCTCAGGCCATCGGTCGCAACGGTCAGAACGTACGTCTGGCCTCCCAGCTGACCGGTTGGGAGCTGAACGTGATGACCGTTGAGGACATGCGTGCCAAGCACCAGGCCGAAAACGACCGCATCATGAACCTGTTCACCAGCACCCTGGATATCGACGACGATTTCGCCGGTCTGCTGATGGAAGAGGGCTTCTCCACTCTGGAAGAGATCGCCTTCGTTCCGGTCAATGAACTGCTGGCTATCGACGGTCTGGATGAAGACATGGTCGAAGAGCTGCGCAAGCGTGCCAAAGATGCACTGACCACCAAGGCACTGGCCAAAGAGGAGTCCTTCGATGGCGTCGAGCCCTCTGAAGATCTGCTCAATCTGAACGGTTTGAGTCGCGAACTGGCTTACGCCATGGCCGGTCGTGGTGTTGGTACCTTGGAAGATTTGGCTGAGCAAGGCATTGATGACCTTGCTGGTATTGAAGGGCTGACTGCCGAGAAGGCTGGTGAGCTCATTATGGCTGCTCGCAATATCTGTTGGTTCGGAGAAGAGCAGTCTTAAGTAAGATCAAACGGAGGAAAATGAATGGCAGAAGTATCAGTCAAACAACTTGCCACTGACATCGACACACCGGTTGATCGTCTTCTCCAGCAATTTGTCGATGCCGGTATCAGCAAGAGCAAGGCCGACGACATGGTTAGCGAGTCTGAAAAGCAGACTCTGCTGGCACACTTGAAGAAACAGCATGGTGGTGACGAGGTTGCCGCTCCTGCTCGCATGACTTTACAACGCAAGACCAAAAGCACCATCAGTGTGCAGGGTACTGGCGGCAAGAACAAAGAAGTGCAGGTAGAAGTACGCAAATCTCGCACCTATGTAAGACGTTCGGCGCTGGAAGAAGAACAGCGTCAGGCGGAAGCCGAGGAAACAGCGCGTTTGGAAGCAGAAGCAAAAGCTCGTCGCGAGGCCGAAGACAAGGCCCGTCTCGAAGCGGAAGAGAAGGCTCGCCGTGAGGCTGAGCAGGCTCGTCGTGAAGCTGAGGAAAAGGCGCGAATCGAGGCACAACAAAAGGCTCGACAGGCTCAACAGCCCGCCAAAGCAGCCAGTAGCACAGCTCAGCAAGAGGCAGAAAAGATGGCCAAGCGCGAAGCAGAAGAACTGAAGCGCCAACAGGAACAGACAGCTTTGCAAAAAGCTGAAGAGCTCGCCGCCAAGAAAGCCGAAGAGGCTCGTGTCATGGCAGAGCAGAATGCAGCCCGCTGGGCTGAAGAAGAAGCAGCCCGCGCCAAAGAGAGCAGCGACTACCATGTGACCACCTCCAAGCACGCCCAGGCTGCTGAAGATGAGCTGGATCGCAAGGAAGAGAGCAGCCGTCGTACTGCCGCTGCCGCCAAAGGTCCGAAGAAAGTTGGCCGTCGCGACGATGATCGCAACGACCGCAACTCCCGTGATCCGCGCGCTCGCAAGGGCAAGCGTGGCAAGGTTGCTACCCCGAACGCCATGAAGCACGGATTCAACAAGCCTGCTGCTGCCGTCAACCGTGACGTCATCATCGGCGAGACCATCACCGTGGCCGAGTTGGCCAACAAGATGGCAGTCAAGGGTGTTGAAGTCATCAAGGCGATGATGAAGATGGGCGCCATGGCCACCATCAACCAGGTGATCGACCAGGAGACCGCTCAGCTGGTCGCCGAGGAGATGGGTCACAAGGTTGTGCTGCGTCGCGAGAACGAGCTGGAAGAGGCGGTACTGTCCGATCGTGACGAGACCTCTGAAGCCAAGCCGCGCGCGCCGGTCGTGACCATCATGGGTCACGTTGACCACGGCAAGACCTCGCTGCTGGACTACATCCGTAAGGCCAAGGTTGCTGCTGGCGAAGCCGGTGGTATTACCCAGCACATCGGTGCTTACCACGTTCAGACCGACAGCGGCATGATCACCTTCCTGGATACTCCGGGTCACGCGGCGTTTACTTCCATGCGTGCTCGTGGTGCCAAGGCGACCGACATCGTTGTTCTGGTTGTTGCTGCTGACGACGGCGTGATGCCGCAGACCATCGAAGCTATCCAGCACGCCAAGGCTGCCGGTGTGCCGCTGGTTGTTGCGGTCAACAAGATCGACAAGCCGGAAGCAGATCCGGATCGCGTCAAGACCGAGCTGGCTCGTTACAACGTCATGTCCGAAGATTGGGGTGGAGACTGCCAGTTCGTGCACGTTTCTGCCAAGTCCGGCCAGGGCATCGACGACCTGCTGGAAGCCATTCTGATCCAGGCCGAAGTGCTGGAGCTGAAAGCCGTGGTCGACGGCATGGCCAACGGTGTGGTCATCGAATCCTTCCTCGACAAAGGCCGTGGTCCGGTTGCGACCGTGCTGGTTCAGGAAGGTACTCTGCGTCAGGGCGACATCGTTCTGTGTGGTCTCGAATACGGTCGTGTCCGTGCCATGCGTGACGAACTGGGCCGCGAAATCAAGGAAGCGGGTCCGTCCCTGCCGGTGGAAATCCTGGGTCTGTCCGGCGTTCCGTCTGCCGGTGACGAAGCAACTGTGGTTCGTGACGAGAAGAAAGCCCGCGAAGTGGCTCTCTATCGTCAGGGCAAGTTCCGCGAAGTCAAACTGGCTCGCCAGCAGAAGGCCAAGCTGGAGAACATGTTCTCCAACATGACCGAAGGCGAAGTCTCCGAAGTGAACGTGGTGATCAAGGCCGACGTACAGGGTTCTGTGGAAGCGATCTGCGATGCGCTGGTCAAGCTCTCCACCGATGAAGTGAAGGTGAAGATCGTGGGTTCCGGCGTAGGTGGTATCACCGAAACCGACGCGACTCTGGCTGCTGCATCCAGCGCCATCCTGGTTGGCTTCAACGTCCGTGCCGATGCTTCTGCTCGCAAGGTTATCGAAGCCGAGAGCCTGGATCTGCGTTACTACTCCGTCATCTATGACCTGATCGACGAAGTGAAGCAGGCCATGAGCGGCAAGCTGGCTCCCGAGTATCGTCAGGAGATCATCGGTCTGGCCGAAGTGCGCAGCGTCTTCAAATCACCGAAGTTTGGCGCAGTTGCCGGCTGTATGGTTACCGAAGGTGTGGTCAAGCGCTCCAACCGTATTCGCGTTCTGCGCGACAACGTGGTTATCTATGAAGGCGAGCTGGAATCCCTGCGTCGCTTCAAGGATGACGTCAACGAAGTCAAGAACGGCTACGAGTGTGGTATCGCGGTCAAGAACTACAACGACGTACGCGAAGGCGACCAGATCGAAGTTTACGAGACCGTTGAAATCCAACGGACTCTGTAAGCCGAGAGTCAGACAAAATAGGGGGCCATGGCCCCCTTTTATCGCAGGATAGAATATGGCCAGAGAATTCAGCCGGACCCGTCGGGTCGGACAGCAGATCCAGCGTGAAATCGCGCTGATCCTGCAGCGTGAGGTGAAAGACCCGCGCATCGGCATGGTGACCGTTTCCGATGTGGAAGTGTCCCGTGACCTTAACTACGCCAAGATTTATGTCACCTTCTTGCAGCTGGAAAATGATGCCGAGCGCATCAGTGAAGGGCTCAAGGCGTTGACCGAAGCGGCTGGTTACATCCGTAGCCTGCTGGGCAGTGCCATGCGTCTGCGCGTGGTGCCCGAGCTGCGCTTTTTCTATGATCAGACGCTGGTTGAGGGGATGCGTCTCTCCAACCTGGTGACCAATACCATCCGTGAAGACAAGCGCCGCATGGCGGAGTCAGGTCGTGACGAAGAGTCCGACGTGGCTGCGGATGATAACGCTGAGGATAAAGGCTGAGATGACTCGAAGACGTCGTTTCAAGGGCCGTGATGTTCACGGCATTCTGCTGCTGGACAAACCGACCGGCCTGACCTCCAACGATGTGTTGCAGAAGGTCAAGCGTATCTATAACGCCGCCAAGGCCGGTCATACCGGTGCGCTGGATCCGCTGGCGACCGGCATGCTGCCGATCTGCCTCGGCGAGGCCACCAAGTTTTCCCAGTATCTGCTGGATGCCGACAAGCGTTACGAAGTGACGGCCAAACTGGGTGAGCGCACCAACACCAGCGATTCCGATGGTGAAGTGGTTGCGACCCGTCCGGTCAATGTGGCTGTGGGTACCCTGATCGAGGCGCTGGACCAGTTCCGCGGCCCAATCATGCAGGTGCCGTCCATGTATTCCGCGCTCAAGCACAACGGCCGTCCGCTCTACGAGTATGCCCGCGAGGGGATCGAGATTGAGCGTGAAGCCCGTCCCATCACCATTTTCGAGCTGAAACTGATCAGCTTTGAAGGGGACGAGGTGAAGCTGGAAGTGCACTGCAGCAAGGGTACCTACATTCGCTCTCTGGTCGATGATCTGGGCGAGGTACTGGGCTGCGGTGCTCACGTCACCCAGCTGCGCCGCACTCAGGTAGCCAGCTATCCCTATGAGCGGATGCTGACTCTGGAGCAGCTCGAATGCATCTTCGAGCAGGCCAAGAACGAGGCCATTCCGCCGCGCGAAGTGCTCGATCCGCTGCTTCTGCCGATGGATACCGCCGTGGCATCCCTGCCCGAGGTGAACATGCTGGCGGTAGTCGCCGCCTATGTGAATCAGGGTCAGGCGGTGCAGGTACCGGGGGCACCGGCCAGCGGTCAGGTTCGCATGACAGTCGGCCCGGAGCGCGAGTTCATCGGTGTCGGCGAGATTGATGATGATGGCCGTGTCGCGCCCAAGCGACTGGTGCGTTATCACGACGAGGAGTGATCCTCTGGCGGTATAGGACATCTCTTTCCCGTTTCGCCTCTTTATCGTTGCGAAAAGGGACGGGGACGATTATTATACCGCCCTCATTTCACGGCTGAATTAGAGATTGGCTGTGAACCTTTAAACACTCTACTGGAGTATTACCATGTCTCTAAATGCTGAGATCAAAGCTCAAATCGTTGCTGACAACGCTCGTTGCGCCAACGACACTGGCTCCCCCGAAGTGCAAGTTGCCCTGCTGACTGCCCAGATCAACCATCTGCAAGGTCACTTCAAGGAGCACTCCAAGGATCACCACGGTCGTCGCGGTCTGCTGCGCATGGTTTCCCAGCGTCGTAAGCTGCTGGACTACCTGAAGCGTAAAGATTCCGAGCGTTATGCTGCTCTGATCGCCAAGCTGGGTCTGCGTCGTTAATCGACCATCAGATTTCGCGAAAAAGGGGAACCTCCGGGTTCCCCTTTTTTATTGCTCTTCGCAGGTTGTCGCCGCCCTCACAGAATTCGCGTCGCCGCTTACCTTTTGCATCGAATCAAGTATACTTGTGCGCGAATTTAAAGAGCCAAATTGTAAAAAGGAAATTCACGTGAATCCTATTGTAAAGTCATTCCAGTACGGTCAACACACCGTCACTCTGGAAACCGGTGTGATGGCCCGTCAAGCCACTGCGGCCGTTATGGTCAGCATGGACGATACCTGCGTATTTGTGACCGTCGTCGGCAAGAAAGAGGCCGATCACGGCCGTGATTTCTTCCCGCTGACCGTCAACTACCAGGAGCGTACCTATGCTGCTGGTCGTATCCCGGGTGGTTTCTTCCGTCGTGAAGGCCGCCCGAGCGAAGGCGAGACCCTCATCTCCCGTCTGATCGACCGTCCTATTCGTCCGCTGTTCCCGGAAGGCTTCCTCAATGAGGTTCAGGTCGTTGCGACCGTGATGTCCGTGAATCCGGCCGTATCCCCCGACATCGTTGCCATGATCGGCGCCTCTGCTGCGCTGGCCATCTCCGGTATCCCGTTTGGCGGCCCGATTGGTGCTGCTCGCGTGGGTTACATGAACGGTCAGTACGTACTGAACCCGACCACCACCGAACTGCCGCAGAGCGATTTGGATCTGGTGGTTGCCGGTACTGCCAACGCGGTACTGATGGTTGAATCCGAAGCGGCCATCCTCTCCGAAGAGGTGATGCTGGGCGCCGTGGTATTTGGTCATGACCAGATGCAGAACGTGATCAATGCGATCAACGAGTTTGCCGCTGCCGTCGGCACCAAGCCGTGGGACTGGACTCCGCCTGCCGTCAACGAAGCACTGAAAGCCAAGGTTGCCGAGCTGGCGACCGCCGAGCTGGGTGAAGCCTACCGCATCACCGAGAAGGCTGTTCGTTACGAAACCATCGCTGCCATCAAGGGCCGTGTGGTTGAGCAGGTGATCGCTTCCGGTGTGGAAGAAGATGCCAAGAAGATCGGTGAAGAGTTCCACAGCCTGGAAAGCCGCATCGTTCGTGGTCGTGTCGTACGTGGCGAGCCGCGTATCGATGGTCGCGATCCCGAGATGATCCGTGCCCTGTCCGTTGCTACCGGCGTTCTGCCGCGTGCTCACGGTTCTGCCCTGTTCACCCGTGGTGAAACTCAGGCCATGGTCGTTGCGACCCTGGGTACCGAGCGTGATGCCCAGAACATCGACGAGCTGACCGGCAACCGAGCTGATCGCTTCATGCTGCACTACAACTTCCCGCCATACTGCGTCGGTGAGACCGGCATGATGGGTAGCCCGAAGCGTCGTGAAATCGGTCACGGCCGTCTGGCCAAGCGCGGTGTTGCTGCTGTGATGCCGAGCGCTGACGAGTTCCCGTACGTGGTTCGTGTGGTTTCTGAAATCACCGAATCCAACGGTTCTTCCTCCATGGCCTCCGTGTGTGGCTCCTCTCTGGCGCTGATGGACGCGGGTGTGCCGATCAAGGCCTCCGTTGCCGGTATCGCCATGGGGCTGGTGAAGGAAGAAGAAGGTTTCGTCGTGCTGTCCGACATCCTGGGTGACGAAGATCACCTGGGCGACATGGACTTCAAGGTTGCCGGTACCACCGAAGGTGTGACCGCACTGCAGATGGACATCAAGATCGAAGGCATCACCAAAGAGATCATGGAGATTGCCCTGAAGCAAGCTCGTGGTGCTCGCCTGCACATCCTGAAAGTGATGGACGAAGCCATCCAGGCTCCCCGTGCAGAGATCTCCGATTTCGCCCCGCGCATCCACACCATCAAGATCAACCCAGAGAAGATCAAGGACGTTATCGGTAAAGGTGGCTCCGTGATCCGTGCTCTGACCGAAGAGACCGGCACCAACATCGAGCTGGATGATGACGGTACTGTCCGCATCGCCGCCGTTGACGGTGACGCTGCCAAAGAAGCGATCCGCCGTATCGAGGCCATCACCGCCGAGATCGAAGTGAACCGCATCTATGAAGGCAAGGTTGTTCGTCTGGCCGACTTCGGCGCTTTCGTCAACATCCTGCCGGGCAAGGATGGTCTGGTTCACATCTCTCAGATCACCGACGCTCGCGTGCAGAACGTGGCCGACTACCTGAAGATCGGTGACGTGGTGAAGGTGAAGGTACTGGAAGTGGACCGTCAGGGCCGCGTACGTCTCTCCATCAAGGAAGCGAACGCGCCGGCTGAAGCAGCTCCGGCTGCCGATGCTCCGGTTGCTGCTGAAGCACCTGCTGCAGAGTAATCTGCTTGCCTGAAACCGGGCTGATTCCGGTTGCAGTAAACAGTCCGGCTCCCCTTGGGGAGCCGGATTTTTTTATGGGCAATGGCGGAGATCCCGGTCAAAGGAGTTATCTGCCGAGGATGGCATGATGCATCTCCTGCAGAGGAAGTACATGGCGGGCTGCCGAGAGTTTGATCGCCTCCTTGGGCATTCCAAAGACAACGCAAGAGGCTTCATCTTGGGCATAGGTGTTGGCACCAGCTTCCAGCATTTCGCGCAATCCTCGGGCACCATCATCCCCCATGCCGGTCATGATGATGCCGGTGGCGTTCTTGCCGGCATATTTGGCCACGGAGCGAAACAACACATCTACCGAGGGGCGATGACGGTTGATAAGAGGGCCATCGACTACTTCGACGTGGTAATAAGCTCCGCTGCGCTTGAGCATCATGTGTTTGCCGCCCGGCGCGATCAGCGCCAGTCCCGGGATTACCCTGTCATTGTTTTTGGCTTCTCTTACCTCTATTTGACACACCCCGTTGAGACGTTCGGCAAACATGGCGGTAAATTTTTCCGGCATGTGCTGCACGATCACGATGCCGGGACTGACCCGGGGGAGGGCGGTTAGGACAGCTTCCAGCGCCTGGGTGCCCCCCGTGGAGGTGCCGATTGCGATGAGCCGCTCGGTGGTTTGTGCCATGGCGTGTTGGTTGGGGGACAACATGACATCGGCATTCAGTTTGGGATTGGTCGTGCGGGGCGCCGGTTTGCCGAGCCGCTTGATATTGGCTTGCGCAGCGGCTCGTACAGCCATAGCCAGATCATGGGCTGACTCCTGCAAGAAACTCTTTATCCCCATGGTTGGTTTGGTGATGATATCGACCGCTCCGGCCGCCATTGCCTGCAGGGTGGTTTCAGCCCCTTGTTCGGTCAGAGATGAGCAGATAACCACAGGAGTTGGATGCTCTGCCATGATCTTGGTAAGAAAGGTGATGCCATCCATTCGTGGCATTTCCACATCGAGGATGATGACATCGGGCCACTCTTTCTTCAGCTTGTCCTGGGCAAAAATCGGGTCTGAGGCTGTTGCGATAACCTTGATATCTGGCTCCTGCTCCAACACTGCTTGCAAGACCTGTCTGACCACGGCGGAATCATCCACCAGCATGACCCGGATCTGTTTCATTCTCGCGACTCCCGTTGATGTGGCAGACGATGATGGCGCAGCCAGACACTACCGCTATTGAGCTCGAAAATCAGACTCCGGTGGCCATAGTGGCCAAGATGATGAGCCTTGATATCAAGTCCCAGGTGTTTGGTCAGCTGCCAGGCTGCCTGAATATTTCTGGTGGCGACATTGTTGTCACTCTGGATGTACTCTGGTGCGTCAAACATGTTGCCCCCTCCAAACAACTTCACCTCGTACTCCTGAATGGGGGCGGGATACTGGGCAATCGCCTTTAGCAGCAGGGTGATGGCCTCATCGGCATAGCGTCCATCCAGCTCGGTGGTGGGGGCTCCCCGGGTTGGCAACATGTAATGGCACATACCGCCCTGTTTCTGCTCCGGATGCCACAAGGTGATGGCCACGCAGGAGCCAAGGAAGGTTTTTATGTGCACATCTTCCTTGCCAAAGAAGAGCTCACCCGGCTGCAGGATCACCTCCCGTACCATGCTGGTTATCTCTTCTGGTAGATTGAGGGAGAGACAAGCTGCAAACCATGCGGCAAGCCGTGCAGGCTTTCTGCATGGCTGACCAGCAGATAGCCGCCATGTTTCAGCTTGGGAACCAACCGTTGCAACACTTGTGCTTTGGTCTCCTTGTTGAAGTAGATCATGACATTACGGATGAAGATGACGTCAAACATGCCAATGTCGGGCAGTTCCTGATTGAGGTTGATCTGCATGAAGCGGACTTTTTCCCGCAACTTGCGATCGATGATGAAGATGCCCTCCTGCAGGCCGATTCCCTTGAGGCAGTATTTCATCAAAAAAGAGAGCGGTATGTTATGGGCGCGTTCTATTGGATAGCGCCCGCTCATCGCCTGCTCAAGCACCCGTGATGAGATATCCGAGGCCAAGATCTCCCAGCCGAGTGTGTTCCGCTTCTCTGCCAAGGTCATGGCAAGGCTGTATGGCTCTTCACCAGAGGAGCTGGCAGCACTCCAGATCCTCAATGTGCGATCTGCCGGTATGTGTGTTAGAACCTGTTGGGTCAGAAAATCAAAATGTTTGGGTTCTCTGAAGAAGTAGGTTTCATTGGTTGTGAGCAGATCGAGAGCCAGTTGCAGTTCGCCACTCCTGTCGGCCATGATGAACTGAAAATAATCGTCATAACTTTCCAGCCCGTAGTGACATACCCGCTTTGCCAGCCGACTGGCGACCAGCGCTTTTTTGGCAGGGGACATATCAATCCCCGCCGTCTGATGCAGCCAGCGTTGGAAACGGGAAAATTCGTCATCATGCAGCTGGATTTGGTACAAGTGCCTATGCCTCCACCAGAGATATTCAGAAGAGAGGCAATGCCTCTCTTTTCATGGTTAAAACCGGACGAAATCAGAATCATTGAGTGGACGCGATTGACCGGCTAATCGCTCCTGGTTTTTGTTATTCCCCTCGGTACCGAAATGCCCTTTGGTATTGTGATGCGGAGACTTGCCGTTGGCTTTGTTCTCTTTGTGTGGTTCCTCCAGAGTGAAGAACTCCATGGCAAGTTGTAGTTGTTCTGCCTGAGTGCTCATCTCCTCCGCCGTTGCCGCCAGCTCTTCGCTACAGGATGCATTTTGCTGGGTAACCTGGCTGAGCTGGTTCATGGCGAGGTTGATCTGGCTGACGCCGGTTGATTGCTCAGTGGATGCTGCACTGATCTCCTGAACAAGATCCGATGTTTTGTTGATAGAGGGCACCATTTGATCCAGAAGGTGCCCAGCTTTCTCTGCCATATCCACGCTGCTGGATGCGAGTTCGCCAATCTCTTGTGCCGCGATCTGGCTGCGCTCGGCCAGCTTGCGTACTTCAGCTGCTACCACGGCAAAGCCTTTGCCATGATCTCCTGCCCGGGCGGCCTCTATTGCCGCATTGAGCGCCAGCAAGTTGGTTTGATAGGCGATGTCGTCGATGATGCCAATCCGTTTGGCTATCTGCTTCATGGCATCGACGGTGAGTTTGACGGCCTCACCGCCCTCTATCGCCTCTTTCGCGGCCTTGCTGGCCATGCCATCGGTGATTTGGGCGTTATCGGTGTTCTGGTTGATGCTGGCACTCATCTGCTCTATTGATGCGCTGGTCTCCTCCATGCTGGCTGCTTGTTCACTACTCGACTGGCTGATGGATTGAGCTGTTGCACTAACCTGTTCTGCTGCACTGGATAAGTTATCCGAGGCACTTCTCACCTCTGTCACTATATTGGTCAGGGAGGCAATGGTCTTGTTGAGTGCATCCTTGGTGGTACCGAATATGCCGGGGTAATCGGCTTCAATGTGCTGGGTCAGGTCTCCTTTGGCCAGAGACTGGACTATCCGGATGACATCGCTCAGCGTACTGTCGATCACTTCGGCAATCTGGTTTATCCCTTCCCCCATCGCTTGGAAAAAACCGCTCTTTCCTGCGAGATCCATACGGTGGTGCAGTTCGCCGTTGATGACAGCTTGAACGAGATCAGACATCTCTCTTTCTATAGTCACCTCTTTGGTTCTGTCTGCCCACTCGACAACGGCACCAAGTCGTTCGCCATTGTCATTGAAGACCGGATTGGCGATCAGAGAGAAGGTTCTTCCCCCCAGCTTGATTTGGGTACGATAGGTGCTGCTCAATTTTGCCAGCATGGCGCGCTGATGACCGGGATGCTTGTGAAAGCTATCAATATTTGCCCCCATCAGCTGGTTGGCGTTGAAGCTGTATAGTTCCTTTTTGATATCCCCTTCCGCCGTATTGAGCATCTCGGTCACGGCTTCGTTCATGTAGATGATGTCGAAATTGGTATCGGCGATCATCACATTGGTTGTGGCGCAGTCGAGCGCTTTGCGAACCAGCCGGTTTTCATGGAGGAGGATCTGATTGTTATTAAGCTCCTCCCTGTAGCTCTCCAGCTTGTCGTTCATCAGAGTGACAAGTTCATTGATGCTGTGGCCGGTCTCTAGTAATGCGCCATTAAAACCGGAGAGATCGAGGGGGCTGGGCGGTGTATCTTCGATTAATGCTTGCTGGATCTGTTTCATAGATGTCAGTAGCCGAGTCTGCTGGTGGGCTTCTGCTGTAGCGTTGCCGAAGAGTTTGCCAAAGAGTGATTGAGTCATGAGCGTGTCCTTTTGCTGCATGTCATGGTGTAGATACCGGTTCAGGAAAGTTGCAGATTACTCTGCGGTAAACGAGCCTGCGGCTGGGTTATTTCGTTGAGCTGGGCCATCTCCTCCAGTGACAGGACTTTTTCGGTGTCGATCAGAATGACGAACTTGCCATTCACCTTGCCCATTCCGCTGATGAAGTCAGCCCTGATTTTTGCACCAAAACTGGGGGGCGGTTCGATGTCGGATGGGGGGATGCCTAGTACTTCAGATACTGAATCGACTACAACACCGATATCATGACCAGCCGGCTCATCGCCTTGCTGCGGCATTCCTTCAATGATGACTATGCAACTTCTGCGTGTAATGTTTGAGGGGGCGCAGCCAAAACGGGCACTCAGATCCACGACAGATACCACAGATCCCCTCAGATTGATCACCCCGCGTATAAAGCTTGGCATCATGGGAATTGGAGTAATGTTGCCGTATTCGATGATCTCTTTGACGCCCAAAATATTGATGGCAAACATCTCGTTGTTAATAAGAAATGTCAGGTACTGGGCGTCGCCTGATTGTTCGTTCAATGTTGCCGGCGGCAGCGTGATATTGGTTGAACTGTTCATGCGGTCCTCCGGTTAAAAGTGAATAAAATCAGCTTCATTCAGGGATGAAGATGGGGGCTGATGTGGCGGAATAGCCCGTTGTGGTGGGGCAATAAAGCTTCCTCTGGGGGGAGATACTTTATGGTTTTTATGGCTCTGCTCATACTGACTGACACTGGTTTGCGGATTTTTCTCCAGCGAGAAAAAGGACATGGTCTGCTGCAGTTCACTTGCTTGTGAGCTCATCTCTTCCGCTGTGGCTGCCAACTCTTCGCTGCTGGCCGCATTTTGCTGTGTTACCTGATTAAGTTGACTCATTGCCAGACTGATTTGGTTGGCTGCGCTGGCTTGTTCAGAGGAAGCCGCATTAATTTCCTGAACCAGATCGGATGTTTTGCGGATCGAGGGGACAATTTTTTCCAGCAAACTGCCAGCACATTCAGCCTTGCTGACGCTGTCGGAAGATAGCTCACCAATCTCCTGCGCGGCGACCTGGCTGCGTTCAGCCAGTTTTCGAACTTCAGCCGCGACCACAGCAAAACCTTTACCATGTTCTCCGGCGCGGGCAGCTTCGATGGCGGCGTTCAGTGCCAGAAGGTTAGTTTGGTAGGCAATATCATCGATAATGCTGACTTTCTTGGCTATTTGCTGCATGGCTGCCACGGTTTGCTGAACAGAGCGTCCACCTTCGGTTGCCTCTTTTACCGAGTTGCTGGCCATGCTGTCGGTGATTTTGGCATTCTCAGTGTTCTGATTGATGCTGGCACTCATTTGCTCAATGGATGCACTTGTCTCCTCGACGCTGGCTGCTTGTTCGCTGGTTGCCTGGCTTAATGCCTGTGCTGTGTTGCTCACCTGGTTGGATGCATTGGTGAGGTTATCTGCGGCGTTGCGCACCTCTTCAATAATGTGTGTCAGTGCCACTATGGTTTGGTTCAAGCCATCTTTTGTCTGACCAAAAATCCCGGGGTAGGGCTCGTCAATACGTTGTGTCAGGTCTCCCTTGGAGAGAGAGGTTGCAATGCGCATCACATCCTCAAGGCTGGTATCCGTGACATGAGATAACCGGTTCAATAGTTCTGATACACGCTTGATATAACCTTGGCGGTTTTCCAGTGTAATTTTATGGCTGAAGTCCCCATCTTCCACGGCTGCTGTCACCAGCGTTTCAATATCTGTAATCAGGGCACCGAGAGTCTTGACCATGTTATCCATGGCTAGCAGCAACTGGCCTGCTTCGTCATTTGACTCAATTTTTATCGATACATCGAGGTTGCCTGCCGCGAGACTATTGGCAACATTCAAGGCTTGTTCAATGGGGGTGATAATACTTTTTATCAGCATGGTGCCGAACCAAGCTGCGATAACCATGCCTGCAATGATGACGGATGCCATTGTAATCAGCATGTTGTGGTACCAGGACTGAGCGGCAGCGTATTCAGATTTGGCTACGCTCAGCTGCAAGGTAACCAGTTCAGTTATTTTATTGCCTATCGGATCGATGGATTCGTAGAGCGCGCCATCGAAATTGTTGAGCATGCCGGGGATCATCCCATGTTGCGTAGCCAGAAATTTTTCCAGTTTGCCAATGTCCCTATTGGCTGCGCTAAACAGGTTAATGGCTTCGGAGGATAAACGTTGTTCCTCACTGGTGAGCGTGGTGGATTGGTAATTCTGCCAGACCTGTTTGATCTCTTGTTGAGCTTGCTCTATCTGGGTAAGCGCCTCTTCTGCCGTGATGAGGCCTGCATTGGCTTTATTGATGTTGTCGATGATGGATACGGCGTAGCGATCAGAGATGGTTTTCAGTTGCTTGAGTGGAACCACCCGGTCGTTGTATACCCGTTGCAACCCTGTATTGCTGCTCTGCATATTATATAGGCCAAGGCTGCCAACTCCGAGCAGAAGTGTGCAAAGCAGGCAAAGCAGAACAATGAGGCGTAATTTTATGGTGGAGTTTTTAAACATATGTGACTCCTCAGTTGATGCTGATGTGGGGTTGGATTGATGGGGGATTTAATCGGCTAAATTGCCCTGATTCCTGGTTTATTGCGTGCTGAATAAGCGATGGAATATCGAGGATAAGAGCAATTTCTCCTCCTCCCAAAATGGTTGAACCACTTATTCCCTGCAGCCGCTGGAATAATTTACCCAGAGGTTTGATGACAGTTTGAAACTCTCCCAGCAACTCATCGACTACCAGTCCAGATTTTTTCCCTGCATAACTCACCACTACAATATTCTCACGACGCCCCTTGATGCCTTGGGTATCAAAGTAGTGCTGCAGACGAATGAAGGGCAGCACTTCACCTCGCAGGTTGATGTAATTTCGTCCTTGTGTATCGGCCAGAGCGTTCGGGGTTAATTCTACGCACTCGATCACCATATCCAGCGGGATCACATAATGGGTATCGCAGACCCTGACCAGAAAACCGTCGATGATGGCGAGTGTCAGCGGAAGGCGGATTTGCACTCTGGTGCCCTTGCCTGGGATGCTGTCGAGTTCAACTGTGCCACGCAGGGCAGTAATATTGCGTTTGACCACATCCATACCGACGCCGCGGCCGGAAAGATTGGTAATCGCTTCGGCAGTGGAAAAACCGGGCTCGAAGATGAGTTGGTAAATCTCCTGGTCTGTCAGCGTACTGGTGGTACTGATCAAGCCGCGTTCAATGGCTTTTTGCTGGATCCTTGCCTTGTTGAGGCCAGCGCCATCATCCCTGATTTCGATAACGATGCTGTTAGAGTCATGGTAGGCGTTGAGATTCAACGTTCCTTTGGAGGGTTTGCCCGCAAGGAGGCGTTGCTCGGCCGATTCGATACCATGATCCATCGCATTTCTGACCAGATGCATGAGCGGGTCGCCGATCTTCTCCACGACGGATTTGTCCAACTCGGTTTCTGCACCTGATATTACCAGGGTGATTTCTTTGTTTAGCTCCTGACTTACATCTCGTACAACTCGTTGAAAGCGGTTGAAGGTATCACCAATGGGGACCATTCTCAGGCGCAATGCATTATCGCGGATCTCTTCCACCAGCATGGCGATCACCGATGTGGCTTCCTGTAGCTGGGCTTCCCTGATTCGCTGCGCGAGCAAGTTTGCCCCTGAGCTGGCGACTACCAGCTCCCCAACCAGATTGATCAGGTCATCCAGCTTGTCGGCATGTACCCTGACGTAGCGTCCCTCCTTGTTTTTGCTCTCTTTGGTCTGGTTTTGTTTTTTCAGTGCAGCATCGACAACGGCTTCATTGACAGCGCCTTGCGCGATGAGGATTTCACCAAGCTTGGGCGCGATTTCATTGGATGTTGCTTGCTGGATTTGTAGTCCAGCGGCCAGCTCTTCTGCGGTCAGTGCTCCGGTGTTGACCAGTAGTTGCCCCAGCATGGCGTTATCTTCCGGCAGCGATTCAATGAGATTGATGAACTCGGTGATCTTGCTGTGGGGGGGGAGAATGACAATCTGGCAGTCATCTCTGACAAATTCAAAGACGTCGCTGATGGCAGCCTTATCTGCTTGGGAGTCAAAATCAATTTCGTAACCGAGATAGCAATTTTCCGGATCAAATTGACCCCAATCCGGTATGGCCTGGTGAATGGTTTCCAGTGCACTGATAGTACCGAGCGTGCAGAGATAGCGCAGAAAGGCCGCAGGATCCATGCCGTTGCGCAGCACGTCCGGGCCAAAGCGCAAAGAGATATGCCATAGCGATGCTGAGCTGGTGACAGCTTCCTCTTTTTCTATTTTGGCTTCGGGAGTGGGCACAGTATCTGGCAACGTGGTTTGCGGTACGCATTGGTAACGGGTGAGAGCGAGCCGCAAGCGCTGATCCTGCATTTCGTCGCTATCGCTCAATGCAGAGCCCTGTTCGGCTACGACGCTAATGAGTAGCTGGATGTGGTCACAGCTCTCCAGCAGATCCTTTATCAAGGGAGAGGTGACAACAAGCTGCTGGTTTCTTATCTGGTCGAGCAGATCCTCTACGATGTGGGTAAACCCGACAATCGGCTGCAGCCCAAACAGCCCTGCAGAGCCTTTGATTGTGTGAGCCGCACGGAAGATGGCACCTATCAATTCACCATTATCTGGCTCACCTTCCAGTGAGAGTAGAGCGGACTCCATCTCTTCGAGTAGATCACGCGCCTCGGCAATATAGGTTTGTAAAGCCTGATCAAGATCGATACTCACAGTGACTCCTTGTCATGCTGGCTCAGGGCCGCTCGTCATGAGTGATGAGAGTTGGATCGCCAAAGAATCCGGATAATTGGCAAAGTTCCAGAAGTTCCAGCACGATGTTGCTATGCCAGACCAGCGAGAGGGGGTAACCCTGTTGCTGTGCACTTTTTTTGGCTGCGATCAGCAGTTGGAGTCCCGCACTATCTATCTCGGCAATATTTGCCAGATTGAGTTCCAGTTCCCGTCCTTGATAGAGCAAGGGGGTGAGTGCCTCTTTGATTTCGCCCACTGTGTATATGGTGAGCTCGTCAGGTAGTGTTACCACTGTCTTGTTATCCAGCATCTCGCTTTGCAATGACATATGAGCTCCGGCATCATGGCATGATCAGTTTGGATACCGCGGAGAGCATCTGTTCCGGCTGGAACGGTTTGACTACCCATGCTTTGGCGCCTGCAGCTTGACCTTCCTGCTTTTTGCTATCCTGCGACTCTGTCGTCAGCATGATGACGGGAGTGAATTTGTAGCTGGCCAGCTTTTTCGCCTCTTTGACAAAGGTGATGCCATCCATGTTGGGCATGTTGACGTCGCTGATGATCAGGTTGATCTTCTTGCCGTCGAGTTTTTTGAGCGCGTCCTTGCCATCACAGGCTTCCATTACCTCATAACCGGCTCCTTTGAGCGTCATGCCTACGACTTGGCGAATGGTTGCCGAGTCATCCACGATCAGGATCGTTTTGCCCATATATCTCTCCTAGAAAAATGTGATGTCAGCGCTGCTTGTTTGCGCTTGGACTGTACGGGTAGTGCGACCATGGTGAATATTGCGTTGCTCATCGGTTGCGTATGAGAGCTCCATATCAGCCAACCACCGGTTGGCATCGATCTGGATTGGTCCCGAGTGCTGGTTGTTTTGCTCCGATTGCAGGTGGTTCGAGAGGTTCTCCATATTTTTCCGGATATGGCTCAGGATCTGGCTGACCCTGTCCTGAAATTGCAGTGAGACAATAACGCTGGAGATTTCGCGATGGATTTCGGTGCTTTCGTTTTGCAGTAAAGACGCTGACTCAGCCAGACTGTCGGTGGCATGACGAAAGCGGCTCAGCACTTGCTCGATGGTTTGCTCGGAATTTAGGGCCGAGGCGTGATCCCGTGCCGCGGCATTTTCGGCAATCTGAAAAGCACGGCTGATTCCTGTGTTGATGGTGTCGACTTTATCCGTCATTTTTTGGGCTGTTTCGCTTGAGAGGCGTGACAGGTTGCGCACTTCATCCGCTACCACGGCAAAACCACGTCCGGCTTCGCCAGCACGTGCTGCTTCAATGGCTGCGTTGAGTGCCAGCAGGTTGGTCTGGGAGGCAATCTTGGCAACATCCATCGCCATGGCATTGAGTTCGATAGTGTAGGTTGTCAGGCTCTTTATCTCGGCCAGCATGGCATCCCGATTGGCTTGCGCCGAGTGCAAGATGGCAACGACTTCATTGAGCTGTTGTTGGCTTTCGCTAAGAACTCCTGCCATGCCACGAGAGTTGGCATCTCCCAGTTCCCCCGCAGCAAGATGAGAGGCATTGACTGCCTCTTCCAGCTTGGTGGCCAATCCGCTGAAGCGTTGAGTCAGATCGATCATTGCCTCTTCGGTCTGTTGGCGAGAGTTTTCAATCTGTTTTGACCAGATGGGGAGAACTTTTTCACATACCTGTTCGAGACCAGCAATGGAGTGGGCATGTACGCTGTTATCTATGGCCACAGAATCAGCTGCGCGAGTTTGCTGGTGGTGCAACTGCTGATGGAAATGGCGAGATGTCCAGAGAGAGGCCCCGCAGGAGAAGAGCACGGTAACAAGCAGGTAAATGAGCGAAAGGGCGCCGGCGAGCTGTAATAGCAGGCAGCTCAGCACGCCAAGACCGATACCGCAGAACCAGCAAACCGGTTCCCAAAGCGGTGTGTTTACGCCACTTTTTGGTTGTGTCATTTGAAGTTTTATCCCAGTGCAAAATTTTTAGGGGTTCAAGAGCCAATGGTTTTAATGTGAGGGTCTCTTGAATCTCTTTCTTTATTTATAGTTGGCACAATAAGGGTAGCGTAAAAAAAATAATTGGCTGCAAATTGGTCTGTTATGACAGGTAGCCAGAGGCACTGTTAAGGGGACAAGAACAGGAGTTGGGTGAACTGGATAAAAAAAGAGCCTGCAGTTGCAGGCTCTTTTGCTGAAAACAGTAGATGTCAGGCTTCGTTGGCGTGGGCCTTTTGGCAACCTTCCACGGCGTGGGCAATCAGCTCCAGCGCGCTCTTGTCGCACGGCGGCAGTTCAGCCTCGCACTTACTGATAGGGGTAACACGATCGCCCCACTTGATGATGGCTGCACCCCAGGTTAGACCAGCACCAAAGGCGGCTGTCAGCAGATATGAGTTCGGTTTGACGCGGCCCTGCTCCAGCGCTTCGCACAGGGCGATAGGCACGGTAGCTGCGGAGGTGTTGCCGTAGTTTTCGATGTTGACCATCACCTTCTCCATCGGCGCATTCATCCGCTTGGCGAGGGTTTCGATGATGCGGATATTGGCCTGATGGGGAACGATAAGGTCGATCTGCTCGGGGGTGATTCCAGCCTGAGCCAAAACGGTAGAAGTCGCTTCGCCCATACCGCGTACGGCACGCTTGAAGATCTCCTGACCTTCGAAGTTGAAGGTGAACAGACCGTCGATATCGGCAAAACGCACCCGATCGGTGCCGAAGTTAGGTACGTGCAGGATCTCGCGAGCTTCGCTGTCACAGCCGAGTTTGTTGGCGATCAGGCCACACTCTTGTTCGCTTGCCTCGATCACCACGGCACCGGCACCATCACCAAACAGCACGGCGGTATCGCGGCGTGCCCAGTCCAGCAGGTAGGTGAGGCGTTCGGCACCGATCACCAGCACCTTCTTCATCATGCCGGTCTGTACCAGCGAGGTGGCAACCGAGAGGGAGTAGACGAAACCGGTGCAGGCAGCGTTGAGATCGAATACGGCGGCGTTTACGGCGCCCAGTTTCTTCTGCACCGCAGAGGCGGCGCTTGGCAGCAGGTTGTCTGGGGTGGCGGTAGCCAGGATGATGCCATCGAGGTCGCTCGCTTCGAGACCTGCACAGGCGAGGGCTCGACGGCCAGCCAGAGTGGCGAGATCCGAGGTACTGACATGAGAGACCCGACGCTGCTTGATGCCGGTACGGGGATAGATCCACTCGTCTGACGTATCCATGATGGTGCTGAGGTCATCGTTGGTCAGCACGGAGGGGGGCAGGCATTTGCCCCAGCCGGTGATATTGGCGTATTTCATCTTGTTACCGCTTCTCAAAGTGGATCGCCCGCGGGCGGAAAATCGTGCAATTATGCCGCACGAGACAACCACTGTCATCTTGTGGTCATGGTTATGTGCTGGGGCTATCTGGCAAGAAAGGGTCGCAACGTGCTGAACATGGCTGGAAATTTTGCTTAAAACGAGATGCTTGCTTGCCCTAAGATAGGCGTTTCGCCACCGATGAGGGTATCCCTTGCTCAGAGCCAATCTCAACTTGCTGCCCACCCTCAAGGTACTGCTGGAGACCCGCAATATCAGCCGCGCCGCCGAGCTGCTGCACCTGAGCCAGCCCTCCATCAGCAAGCAGCTTGCCCAGTTGCGTTGCGAGTTTGACGACGAGCTGCTGGTGCGGGAGGGGCAACGCTGGCTGTTGACGCCGCGCGCCGAACTGCTGGCCGCCCAGCTGGCTGATTCTCTCGGGGCGCTGGAGCGGCTCTACGAGGCGCCCGGGTTTGACCCGAGCCGCTGCGAGCGGGTATTTCGGCTCGCCTCTTCTGATTATGTGGCCCAGCATATCCTGCCCGATATCTGCGCCGCGCTCGCCAAAGAGGCGCCGTTGGCGGCGCTGGAGTACAGCTTGTGGGACAAGCGTCAGCTGCCGCAACTGTGGCAGTCCGAGCTCGATCTGGTCTCCACCATCACCGAGCAGGTACCGGAGCAGATCCGTGGTCTGCATCAGGGGGAAGATCGGCTGGCGGTGCTGATGGGACGTCACCACCCGCTGGCGGGCAAGGCGCTGAGTCTCGATGACTATCTGGCTTGGCCTCACCTGCAGGTGAGCGGCGGTGGTGACAAGGACAGTCCGGTGGAGCAGGTATTGGCGCCGCAGGGACTGGGTCGGCGCTGGTTTGCCAGGGTTCCCTTCTTTCAGGCGGCGGTGGAGGTGTTGCTACGCACCGATTGCCTGATGACCACCCCGGCCCATATCGCCTGGCAGCTCTCCTGCGCCCATGGGCTCACCTTTGTCGACCTGCCGTTTGCTACCCGTGACCAGCAGTATCATCTGCTGTGGCACCAGCGCCACCATCAGGATCCGGCCCACCGCTGGTTTCGCGAGCTGGTCTACCCCTTCCTGCGGGATCACCTGCAACGTACCGTCGGCGAGAGCCGCAAGCAGCTCGGCCAAGGGTGCTAGCTACAGTCAGTTGTCTCGTTGTATAGCCATTGGTTATGGAATCTATTCATAACTTTCACTACTGGCATAATGGCTCAGCCCGTACCCTGAATGCAGAGCATCATATCGAGCATATAAAGAGGAAAAGCATGGAACTGACGAGTTGGCTGGCACTGGCTGCAATCTGCGTGATGGGCGCCATCAGCCCAGGGCCGAGTCTGGCGCTGATCATCCGCAACACGGTGCAGGGCGGACAGGGGCACGGCGTCGCCACTGCGCTCGGTCACGGCCTCGGGGTTGGTATCTATGCGCTGGTCACCGCGCTTGGCCTCTCCATCCTGATCACCCAGACCCCGATCCTGTTTGATCTGATCCGCTACGGCGGTGCTGCGTTTCTTGCCTGGCTTGGAGTGAAAGCCCTGCTGGCCAAGCCTGCCAATGGTGAAGCAAGTGAAGAGGTGCACCAGCTGCGTGGTCGGCAAGGCGCCTTTGAAGGTTTTATGGTGGCCTTCCTTAACCCCCAGCTAGCGGTTTTCTTTATCGCCCTGTTCAGCCAGTTTGTGCGGGCCGATACCGGCTGGAGCGAAGGGGGCATCATGATGCTCACCGCTGGCGGGATCGATGCCGTCTGGTACGTGCTGGTGGCGCTGGTGCTCTCTCGTGGCCCTGTGCTGGCGTGGCTTAAAGCCAAGTCTTTTGTCATCGATAAGGTCAGTGGGCTGGTGCTGCTCGGGCTGGCGCTCAAGGTGGTTATGTAATCCTGCATTTCGCAGATACCTTAAGCGGGATCAAGGCAAGCAAACTGCAGATGATCTAGAGTAGCCGTCATTTGCTGTCCGCCCTGATCCCGAGACCATGCACCAGAACAAGCATTCCCTAAGCCACAACAACCGGTTGGAGCTGCTGGCTCCGGCCAAGAACCTCGCCTACGGCATCGAAGCCATCAACCATGGCGCTGATGCTGTCTACATGGGCGGCCCTGCCTTTGGCGCCCGCAGTGCGGCGGGCAACTCCCTCGAAGATATCGAAGCGTTGGCGCGCCACGCCCACCGTTTCGGGGCCCAGGTCTTCGTTGCCTTTAACACCTTGCTGCACGATCACGAGCTGGAGCAGGCGCGGCGGCTGACCCACCAGATCTACGAGGCGGGGGCCGATGCGCTCATCGTGCAGGACATGGGGCTGCTGGCGCTCGATCTGCCACCCATCGCGCTCCATGCCAGTACTCAGACCGACAACCGCACGCCGGAGAAGGTGAAGTTTCTGCAGGATGTGGGCTTCTCTCAGGTGGTGCTGGCGCGCGAACTGTCGCTGGCGCAGATCCGCGAGATCAGTGCGGCGACCAATGTGCAGCTGGAGTTCTTTATCCACGGCGCGCTCTGCGTCTCCTACAGCGGCCAGTGCAACATCAGCCATGCCCGTACCGGCCGCAGTGCCAACCGCGGTGAGTGTGCCCAGCTCTGCCGTCTGCCCTGCTCGCTGCAAAAGCCGGATGGTGAAGTGCTGGTGGCCGACAGTCACCTGCTGTCCCTCAAGGATATGGATCAGACCGACAACCTGGAGGCTTTGATTGAGGCGGGGATCCGCTCCTTCAAGATTGAAGGGCGTCTCAAGGGGCTCGACTACGTCAAGAACGTCACTGCCTGGTATCGCCAGAAGCTCGACGCCATTCTCGACACTCGCTCCGATCTGGTGGCTGCCTCTGCGGGTCGTTGCAGCTACAGCTTCACGCCTGATCCCAAGAAGAGCTTCAACCGCGGCAGCACCGACTACTTCCTCCATGGTCGCCAGCAGGGGATCGACTCTACCAAGAGCCCGAAATATGTGGGCGAACCGCTGGGGCGGGTCACCAAAGTCACCAAGGATGGTATCGAGATTGACGGCAAGCAGGTCACTCTCAACAACGGCGACGGTCTCGGCTTTTTCAAGCCGAACAACGAGCTGGTGGGGATGCGCCTCAATAAAGTGGAAGGTAAGCAGTTACTCCTGTCAGAACGCATGCCAGGTCTGAAAGTGGGCACCGAGATCTACCGCAACCACGATCAGGCGTTCAGCAAGATGCTGGAAAAGGCCAGCGCGGATCGCCGCATCCGGGTCGATATGGTGCTGGCAGAGTGCGATGATGGCTTGTGCCTCACGCTCACCGACGAGCAGGGCATCAGCGCCGCGGTGACCCTACCATGCGACAAGCAGCCTGCCGACAATCCGGAGCGGGCGCTGCAACAGGCGCGCGACCAACTCGGTAAACTCGGCAACACCCTGTTTGTGGCACGCAAGATTGAGTTGGCATTCACTCACCCGCTATTCATTGCCGCATCACAGCTTAACGGCTTGCGTCGGGATGGCATAGCTGCGCTGGAGGCGGCGCGTGTGGCTAGCTACCAGCGCCCCGAGCGACGCATTGCTCTGCGGGATATCAGCTATCCCCAGCACCGTCTCTCCTACCTTGGCAATGTGCTGAACAGCGCCGCCGAGCAGTTCTTCCGCGAACACGGGGTGGAGCGCCTCGCCCCCGCCTATGAGGCGAACAAGGAGGAGCGGGAAGTGGTGCTGATGATCACCAAGCACTGCATCCGCTACAGCCAGAACCTCTGTCCGAACGAGGTGCCCGGTCTCAAGGCCGAGCCGCTGGAGCTCAAGATGGGTAAAGACACCTTCCGTCTGCGCTTTGACTGCAACCGCTGCGAGATGCATGTGATGGGAAGTTTGAAGAAGTGATTGCCGAACCGCGGCTCTGTTAAGTCAGAACTGAGTCGGGAGGAAATGAAAAAGCCCCCGGAGTTTGGCTCCGGGGCTCTGCTTTTGGCGATTACTGCTGGAACTGCTCAGCCGCTTTCAAGCTCTGAATGGAGCTTTGTGTTCCTATTCGGCTGAATGAGATTAATTGGGTCACTACGTTGTCACCGACTTTGGGTAATGCATTTATTTCCAATACAATATCGATATTTAATAAATTCAGTATATAAGTATCAGGTTTGGCTCCCTCATTGGATTTTTAAAAATCCATATATCAATCAGCCAATGCTCACAGATTATTACGAATGGTTCTTTCAGTTACTGAAATAATACTAGCTGACGCTTTTACGCTGACATTCTTATTCTGTGCCGGGCGGGTATTGTTCAGGCGTTGTCGATCATTTTTCTCCATTAAATAGGGTGTCACCGGTAGTTATGCAGTGGCTATTTCTATTAGTACTCTATTAATAGAGTTCGGATGAAAATGAGTGGTAATTAAGCGTGATTGTTCGGAACTGAAAAGTAAATCCAATTTCAAATGGTTACATCCTCATGTTGCAATGTTCTTTGGATGTTGCATTACTGCTGAAATATGACTGGGGTGATGGGACACCTATTAACTGGCAGCAGATATTGAAATGGGCTGCTTTTTTATAGCGGTTTATATGTTGTTCAGACATTGTTTTTGTTGTTATTAATTGGTGTTGTTTTAAGTTAAGACTCGTTGTCAGAGCATATGAAAGGCAGATAGTGATATGAGCCATTTATGCAGTTTTGCTCACATGAATCTGTCTGGTTTGCAGGTAGAATGTACGGGCTGGCATTAACGATAAACACAACATAAAGTGAGAAACAACTCATGACTATACCAATGAAGACGACCCTCACGCTGAGCTCGGTGGCCGTATTGCTGCTGCTCTCCGGTTGCAATAGCGATAATGGAAAAGCCGCCCCCGGAGATGTCAATCTGCGTCTGATCGAGACCTCCGATATTCACTCCAATCTGCTTGGTTTTGACTACTACCAGAACAAAGTCGACCACTCTCTCGGGCTTTCCCGTACTGCGCTGTTGATCCATAAAGCCCGTGAGGAAAATGGCAACAACCTGCTGATCGATAATGGCGACCTGATCCAGGGTACGCCGTTGTCGGATTACGTGTTTGCGCAATACAAGGGCAATCCGGATTACCTGAAAAAGCTGGGGCATCCCGCCATCAATGCGCTCAACCAGTTGCAATATGACGTCGGCAACCTCGGTAACCACGAGTTCAATTATGGCCTCGACTATCTGGCCGATGCGCTGTCGGGGGCCAATTATCCGGTCTTGAATGCCAACGTGTTCGATGCCCGCGATTTCAAACGCGACGGCAATGGCAAGATCGACTGGAATGCCATGCCCAACCGTTTCAAGCCTTATGTGCTGCTCGACCGTCAGGTGAAGGACGTCAATGGCAACGTGCAGACGGTCAAGGTTGGGGTACTGGGGGTAAATCCGCCCCAGATCATGCAGTGGGATCGCCGTAATCTGGAAGGCAAGGTCATCGTGGCCGATATGGTCGAGACGGCTGAGCACTACATCCCCGAAATGCGTGCCAAGGGTGCCGATCTGGTGGTTGTAGTGGCTCACACCGGTATCACGGGGACGCCGCAGGAGCCCTTTATGGAGAACGCTGCGGTTTATCTGGCACAGGTGAAAGGCGTTGACGCTCTGTTGCTGGGCCATGCCCACAAAGCTTTCCCTGGCGAGTATCCGGATGTCGCCCAGGTCGATAATGCCCAGGGCCGGATTGCCGGCGTGCCTGCCGTCATGCCGGGGGTTGCGGGTAACCATCTTGGGGTTATCGACCTGAAATTGACCCAGAAGGATGGCCGCTGGCAGGTGGTTTCCAGTCACTCGGAAGTGCGGCTGGTCGACAAGAGCATGGATGTGCCGGGAGATAGTCAAATCGAGGCGTTGGTCGACAAAACCCATGATGCAACCAACCAGTGGCTGGCCGATCCTATCAGCGAGATCGCCAAGCCCATCTACAGCTTCTTCTCGGTAGTGCAGGACGATGCCTCCCTCCAGATCGTGAGCGATGCCCAGAAGTGGCACATTGATCAGGTGAAGGCGGATTGTCTGAGTCATAACGGGGTGAATTGCGCCCTCAACGAGGATCTGCCGGTTTTGTCGGCGGTGGCGCCGTTCCGTGGTGGCCGCAACGGCCCGAACGATTTTACCTGGGTGCCAGCGGGCAAGATCTCCCTGCGCAACGTGGCGGATCTCTATGTCTTCCCCAACACCCTGCAAGTGACCAAAGTTAACGGTGCGACGGTGAAAGAGTGGCTGGAGAAGAGCGTCAGCCAGTACAACCATATCGTCCCCGATGCCAGCAAGGTGCAGTGGCTGGTGGTCGATGACTTCCGCCCCTATAACTTCGACATGATCAAAGGGGTGCAATACAAGATTGATATCACCCAGCCAGCCCGTTATGACCAGGATGGCAAGCAGATCAGCGATAAGCACAGGATCACCGAGCTCACCTATCAGGGCAAACCGATCGACCTGAAGCAGAACTTCTATGTGGTCACCAACAACTATCGCGGCAGCGGTGGCGGCAATTTCCCGGGCATCGACAGCAAAGCGGTAGTGCATGAAGATCCCATGGAGACCCGCGAAGTGCTCTCTGCTTACGTCAAGGAGATGGCCAAGCAGCATCCGGAAGGGTTTGAGCAGAAAGTGGATAACAACTGGAGTCTTGCTGCGTTGCCGGCCGGGGCCAAGGTGTACTTCTACTCCTCAACCAACCCGGAAACCGAAAAACTGGCGGGGAGTAAGCTGAAGCGAGTCGAAGGGGTCAAGCCGAATGATCCCAAGTTCGTCAACCACGCGATCTATCAGCTGGTTGAATAGGCTGCGAGCGGTGCATCGCCATGAGTGATGCATGGTTGTAGTTGTAATGGCAGAACCCTTATGCCCCCGTTTCGGGGGCATATTTTTTCTCGACCCGATTGGGTGGCGCTGGTTGATACCCCTCTTCGGCCTGCGCGCGCTATTGCGCGGTGGCTAGCTCCCTCTCCTGCTTCTCCAGTGCCAGCAGCACCTTTTTAATCTCCAATCCCCCCGCATAGCCGGTCAGGCTGCCGTTTTGGCCGATCACCCGATGGCAGGGGACGATGATCGAGAGCGGATTGCGGCCGTTCGCCGCGCCCACTGCCCGTACCGCATTCGGCTTGCCGATGGCACGGGCAATATCGCTGTAGCTGCGGGTTTCGCCATAGGGGATGTCACACAGCGCTTGCCACACTGCTTGCTGAAAGGCGGTGCCACGAGCCGCAAGGGGCAGGGAGAAGCGCTGCAAGCGACCGGCAAAATAGGCGTCAAACTCGGCGAGGAAGGGGGCCAGCGCTGCAGCGTCTTGCTGCCAGCCGCTCATATCGGGCAGCGCCCGCAGGCCCGCGACAAAATCCACATGCACCAGACCATGCTCGTTGATGGCAACCAGCAGATCGCCGCAGCGGGTCGGCAGAATATCGTAGCGGATCATGATGTTATTTCCTGTTGTTGGTTGCCGGACTGCGCTTCATTGCCTCCGGTATCGATAAGCAAGGCAGGCGCTTCGCTCATGGCGTGCCACAACCAGCTTGCGGCATAGCTGCGCCACGGCTGCCATGCGGCACTCTGCGCCAATACCTCTTTCACCGGTAGTTTGGCGCCTCCCCCGAGCGCTTTTTGCAGTACCAGATCGGAGGCGGGGAAGGCATCGGTATCGAGTCCGCAGCGCAGCCGCCAGTAAGCGACCGTCCAGGGGCCTATGCCCGGTAGTGCCAGCAACTGGTCGTCACTGGCTGTCGTGAGGGTCATCTCGCCGCTGGCCAGCGCCTCGGCCACTCCCCGCAGGGTGCGAATGCGGCTGCCGGGCATGCCGATGCCGTCGAGATCGAGCTCACACAGCTGGGTGGGGGTCGGCAGTTGCGCCACCCCGAATTGGGCCTCGGTGCGGGCCACCAGTCGCCCGAGTATGGTGATGGCCCCCTTGACCGAGACCTGCTGGCCGACGATGGCGCGCAGCATCACCTCGTACTCGTCCCAGCCACCCGGCAGTCGCACGCCGGGCCAGCGTGTCTGCAAACGGCCCAGTAGCGGATCCTGAACGAGCTGAGCGCCGATCCGCTGCATGTCGGCATCGAGATCCCACATCCTGCGCACCCGATAGAGCAGATCAGGCAGCGCGGCGAGCGGCAGATCATGGACGGTGAGCTGCAGGCTGTGCCCCTTGCCCTGTGCGATGCGCACCACTGCAACCTGATCGCCAACCAGATAGCGCCGCTCATACACCTCGCCATCCACCCGCTCCAGTCCGGGGATCGCCCGCAGCCGATAGAACGCCAGCATGGCCGCCACGTCATACGGGGGGCGGTAGGGTAGTTGCAGCGTCAGCGTTGCCCCACGCTGGCCTGAAGCACAGTGGTCGGCCATATCGTCGCAGCCTTCCTGTTGGCGCAGGGTGCGCGGGGCCAGCCCATAGGCGTTCAGCCAGGCATCGTTGAAGCGGCGGATGCTGGCAAATCCGGCGGCAAACGCGATATCGGTGATGGGCAGCCGAGTCTCGGTCAGCAATCGTTTCGCCAGCAGCAGGCGGCGCGTCTGCTCCACCTGCTTTGGCGAGGCGCCAAGGTAGGCCTCGAACTGGCGGCGTAGCGTGCGCTCACTGATACCGGTTTCTGCGGCTAGTTCGGCGAGCGTGCTGTCCGCCAGCTCGCCGCGATCGATACGCGCCAGCAGCCGTGTCAGCTGAGCAGGCAAGTCGCTGCGAGCGGCGGGCGCCAGCTCAGGGCGGCAGCGCAGACAGGGGCGCAGGCCATACTGCTCGGCGGCAGCAGCGCTCGGGAAGTAACGCACATTGTGCTCGTGCGGCGGACGTGCCGGACAGACTGGTCGGCAGTAGATGCCGGTCGAGATGACGCCGGTAAAGAAGCGGCCATCGAATCGCGCGTCGCGGGCGAGCCGTGCGGCGTGGCACTGCTCGCGGCTGAGGGCGTTGATCTGGTGATCCTGTGGCTGGTCACGCTCGTGCTGCGGCGTCATGGCATGGCTCTCTTGCTGGTGGGTGCCGGGTGTTTGCTGATGCGGCACAAAAGGGATGAGTGAGAGACTAAGCAGGATCGCGGGTGATGACTAGCCAGAAACGGACAGAGATAGCAATTAAGTTTGCGCGGAATGTGCGCTGAAACAGGTGAAGGTCATGCGCAACTGTGCGAAGGTGGTTGGGCCTTTATCACCGAGGATTGCACTATGCCAGGTCCCGCCCGTGCCGGCGCCCTGATCTACGCCAGGGAACCGGGCTTGCTGAGCCACTTTTATCGAACCTTGCTGCAGATGGAGATCCGCAGTCAGAGCGAGCAGCTGATCGTGCTGGAGAACGGTGACATCCAGCTGCTTGTGCATGCCATCCCCGAGCCCTATATCGGACAGGTCGTTATTACAACGCCGCCAGCGCTGCGCGAGCAGGGGGCCATCAAGCTCTTCTTTACCGTGCCAAGCCTTGCGTGGGCGGAGGCGAAAGCGGCGGATCTCGGTGGCGGCTTGCTGCCGCAGCAGTGGTCCGGGCCTGGGTTCGTGGTGCGCAATGCGTTTGACCCGGAGGGTAACATCTTGCAACTGCGCGAGTTTTTGAACGCGCAGGATCCACTCTGACACGGATCGTTTGCCAATAAAAAACGGGGCCTTGTCGCCCCGTTTTTTATTGCTGTCACCTCAGATAGCGCTGTTCCAGATGCTGGCGCAGCCAGTGCGGGTTCAGCGCCTCGCCGGTAGCGCGGCTGATCAGCTCATCCGTGCTGTAGCTGCTACCCTGCGACCAGATATGGCGGCCGAGCCAGGCGAAGATCTCCGGCAGGCGGCCTGCGGCGATCACCTCACTCATGCTGCCGAGCTCTTTCTCCAGCGCAAAGCGCAGCTGCGCGGCATACATGGCGCCGAGCGTGTAGCTCGGGAAGTAGCCGAAGGAACCGTCAGTCCAGTGGATATCCTGCATGCAGCCATTGCGGTAGTTGCCCTTGGTGGAGAGCCCCAGCCACTGCTGCATCTTCGCATCCCACAGTTCGGGGATGTCTGCTACTTCGATCCGCCCTTCTATCAGATCGCGCTCCAGCTCGTAGCGCAGGATGACGTGGGCAGGATAGGTCACCTCATCCGCATCGACCCGGATAAAACCGGGTTCGACCCGGCTGTAGAGTCTGGCGAGATTGGTCGGGCTCAGGGCCGGCTGATCGCCGAAATGGGCGCGAATATGGGGCGCCAGCAACGAGAGGAAGGCGGGATCGTGGCCGAGCTGCATCTCGCAAAACAGGCTCTGGCTCTCGTGAATCGCCATGGAGCGCGCCTCGGCAACCGGCTGCCCCGACAGCTGGCGTGGCAAGCCTTGCTCGTAACGGGCGTGGCCGGTTTCATGGACTATGCCCATCAGGCTGGAGATGAACTCCTGCTCGTTGTATCGGGTGGTGATGCGCACATCGGTCGGTACACCGCCGCAGAAGGGGTGACTGCTCACATCGAGCCGGCCGTGGGCAAAGTCAAAACCGAGCAGCCCCATTACCTCCTGACCGAGCGCCTGCTGGGCGGCGATGGGGAAGGGGCCTTGCGGCAGCAGTACGGACTCTTCCTTCTGCCGCTCGCTGACCTGCTGGATAAGGGGCGGCAGCCAGCGGGCGAGATCGCCGAAGATCTGATCCAGCCGCTCGCTGGTCATGCCCGGCTCATAGAGTGCCAGCATGGCGTCGTAGGGGCGCACGCCGAGCTTGTCTGCCCGCAAACGTGCCACCTCGCGGGAGAGCTTCACCACCTCTTCGAGATTGGGGGAAAAACCGGCCCAGTCGTTGTTTTTGCGCTGGCTGCGCCAGGCGTGCTCGCACTTGCTGCCGGCGAGCGACAGCGCCTCGACCAGCTCGCCGGGCA
The DNA here is from genome assembly GCF_963878195.1 of Aeromonas sp. HMWF016. Classification (NCBI taxonomy): domain Bacteria; kingdom Pseudomonadati; phylum Pseudomonadota; class Gammaproteobacteria; order Aeromonadales; family Aeromonadaceae; genus Aeromonas; species Aeromonas sp. HMWF016. The sequence goes on along the minus strand of NZ_CAWNWX010000112.1, from coordinate 59,579 downwards.
GCAGGCTGGCATCCTGCCACTGGCGCTTGATTTCGCGCAGGTTGGCGCGCTGCACCTCGTCCAGCTGCTCGCTCTCTGCCTTGGCAATCCAGTCGCCAAGTTCCGGGGCTGTGCGCTTGTGGTGGATGATGAGGCCGAGCTCGGCCAGCGCTTCGGCACGCGCCTCATTGCCCCCTTCCGGCATCATGGCAGCGCGATCCCAGCCACAGATGGCGGAGAGGTGGTTGAGGCGGTGTAGCTGTTGCTGGTGCTGTTCAAGTTTCTGGTATGACATGGTGTTGTCCTTGTGATCGTCCCTGACGGGCGCCCGGGATCAGCCGAGGCGCTTCTGGTGGCGTTCGCGGTTTTCCGCTTTCTTGCGCTCGCTCTTGCGCAGCAGCACATAGAGGGCACCGCTGCCGCCGTGGCGGCGCTCGGCGCTGTGGATGGCCATTACCGCCGGCAACTGCGGCAGCCAGGCGCTGACATAGCTTTTCAGCAGGGCGCGCGGCGTGCTGCGCTCCCCCTTGCCGTGCAGGATCAGCAGGCAGCGGATATCGCGCTGCTCGCAATCGGTGATGAACTGCACCAGCGTCTGGCGCGCTTCATTGAGCGTTTTCTGGTGCAGGTCCAGGCTTGCCTGTAGTTCGTATTTGCCGAGCCGCAGCTTTTTGTAGACCCCTTCTTGTACGCCATCGCGCTTGAAGCCGGTGATCTCGTGCGGGTCGAGCATCTCGATCGCCTCCATGGTGAGGTGATCGAGCGCCAGCTGCTCGGCAGTGGCGGCCTGACGACGGGCCAGCTGAGCTTCTGTCGGGGCGGATTTTCCCCCCTGGGGATGGATATTGTCGCTGCGAATGGGCCTGACATCGGCCACTTCATTCAGAAAAAGCGAGAGTTCGTCGCTATGTGACACGGCAGGCTCCCCATATGAAACAAAGTGGGGGACATTATAGCGGTGCCAGCCGATCCGCAAAACGATCGTCCGGTTTAATAGCGCGGGGAGGGATGAACCGGGGGCCGGAGACGAAACAGGCGGCCAGTTGCTGCCGCCTGTGGGGGTTACTTCTCTGCTTTGGGTGGTTGCGAGTGCATCACCTTGTAGATGAAGTAGGCAGCGTAAGAGCTGATCAGGATGAAGGTGCCGATAATCACCATCATCGACATCAAGCCCACGCTGTTGCCAAACATCAGATCCAGCCAAAAGTCCATTTCATTGCTCCTGTCACCCGGTGGATGACAGGCATCATAAATACCCCTTTATCTGCAGGGAGATGATCCCGATCAACTCCCTATGAGATTGTTTTATGACCAGTGACAAACTGTGATGAATCTCACTCGAATCCTTATTTGGTGCTTTGCAGCACGGTTGGCGTGGTCAGCAGAGTGACGCGCCACCCCTGCTGCTCCAGCAGCGCCAGCAGTCCCTGCTCGCCGTAAAGATGCAGCGCGCCGACCACAATAAAGCTCTCGTTGGGCAGGGTCTGCCACTTTGCCAGCCAGTTGTGGTTGCGCTCTGCCAGCAGGGTTTGCTCCATCCAGCTCTGCAGGGCGGGCGGTGCCATCTCCTCCTTGAGCAGATTGATAAGCGTTGCCTCGTCCCCTTGCTGCCACGCCTTCATCACGGCGGCGAAGCCGGTGTCGAGCATTGGCAGTTCGTCGAGGGTGCTGGAGAGCATCAGGGTCTGGTTGTCACCCACGCTGGCAAGATAGCCGAGCTGCTCCAGCAGGGTCTCGAAGCCCACCACGGGTTTGCCCTCTTTGGCGGCCAGTGCGGCAAAGTGTTGATCTATCCCGAGCTCGCTCTTGAAGTCGGAGCGGGCCATGGCGGCCTGCGTCAGGGTGATGGCAACAAACCAGGGGCGCAGCGGGGCGAGCGCAGCTTCATTGAGGCCAAGACGCGCGCCAGCCATCAGGGTGCGCTGGTAGAGCTCGGCAGGCAGATGCTCTTTGAGTGCCTTGCCATCTACCAGGCGGGTGAGAGAGCCCATCTCTTGCCACTGCTCTTGCGTGATGCTGTTCATGTCGACTTCCATCACCAGTACACGGCTCTGCAGCCAGGCCCGTTCGACAGCTTCCGGTAGCGGATAGAGGGAGGGCTTGCCCGCATGAATGGAGCCCAGCAGCCAGTGTTGCTGGTTGCCCTTGCTGATCTTGTAGAAGGCGGGATCGGCAAAGGCGCTGAGCGGCAGCAGCAGGCAGAGTAGAAAGGCAAACAGGGAGCGCTGGAATTTCATGGTGATCCTTATCCGGGCTGGTGACTTCTTTTCATCGCAGGAGACTCTATGATAAGTGCTCATTTCCGATAGCCAAGAGGTTTGCCATGCCCCATCTTCGTTTTCGTGCCGTTTCACTCGATACCCTCAAGGAGATCAGCGCGCCACTGCTTGCGGATCTCTGTGCCCTCACTGGTGGTAAGCCGGAGTTCGTCACCATGGAACGGGTCGAGAGCCACTGGGTTCGTGACGGTGAACTGGAGTCAGGTTTTCCGTTTGTCGAGCTGCACTGGTTTGCCAGGCCGCAGGAGCTGCAGGATGCGGCAGCAGGCCTTATCACCCGCCATCTGAAGGCGGCGTTGGGGGAACAAACCTATGTGGTAGTGCAGGTTTTCCCCATCGATAAAGGCGCCTACTACAGCAATGGCGAGCACTATTGAGCGAGGCGATGCAGGTCGTCGCCAGCGCAAGGGATCAGGCTGACTTTGCCAATAGCTTGTCGAGCCAGCGAGTGGGCAGGATCCGTCTTAGCAGGGCAAAAATTCTGGTCGGGGTGGTGACCGGATAGCGCGCTTTGGGGCGAGCGCTGGTCAGTGCATGGATCAGTGGTGGCAGACAGGCTTCGCTTGGCAGGGTAAAGCCGCGGGCGCCGCCCTCGCGCTCCAGCCGGTTGAGGGTCTGCTGGTAGGCAGCCTGATGGCGACTCTTGGTCGGGTCGATATGGCGCAGAAAGGCGGCGCGGGCATTGGCCCGAAAACGGGTATCGATGGGGCCCGGCTCAATCAGGCTGATATGGACGCCGCTGCCGGCCAGCTCGAGGCGCAGGGTATCCGAGTAACCCTCCAGCGCAAACTTGCTGGCGTTGTAGGCGCCGCGATATTTCATGGCGACCAGCCCCAGCACCGAGCTGTTTTGCACGATCCGCCCCTCTCTGGCCTCCAGCATGGCGGGCAGCACCTGACGAATGAGGTGATGCCAGCCAAACAGGTTGGTGTTGAACTGCTCGCGTAGTGCCTCGGTGGGCAGATCTTCCAGCGCCCCCGGTTGGCCATAAGCGCCGTTGTTGAACAGGCCATAGAGGCGACCTCCAGCAAGATGGAGTGCAGCACTGGCTCCGAGTTCGATGGAGGCGGGATCCGCCAGATCCAGCTGTACTGCCAGCAACCCCTGCTGCTGCAAGCGTTCCACATCCTCTGCCTTGCGTGCCGATGCGATCACGGTAAAGCCGTGCTGACCCAGCGCCTGCGCGGCAGCCAGACCAATCCCGCTGGAACATCCGGTGACAAGAACAAATCGGGGCATAGGGAGATCCTTGTGAGAGGGGCGACGGATGGAAAGTGGGAGTCTGTCAGCATGTTAACCTGCTGATCGGGGAAAAGAAAACCGGGCCAAGTGGCCCGGTTTGCTGACATCGTATTGCCTGATTACATGATGGTAAACGGCATGATGATGTGGAATTTGACGTCGTGTTCGGATTGGAACATGTTCGGATAGTACCAGTTTCCTTTCTCATCCTGCATGTTGTTGTAATCGGTGTAGTGCAGTTTGAACAGAGTGCCTTTCAACTTGCCATCCTGCACGGTATACATGACGTCAAAGTTGGCTGCCCACTCTTTGCCATCCACACGGGTGCTATTGCCATTTTCGGCATCCCAGCCATAGGCACCGGATACACCAACAGACCAGCCAGGGGCACCTACCAGATCATCCAGAGAGCGAGTTACACCGGCAAACAGTGCTTTCTCGTTGTTTTCGTTCCAGTCTGAGCGGGAGTCCCACCAAATTTCGTTGGCACCCTGGGAGTTGCCGTAGCCTTTGGTCAGACGGGGCAGGTAGTTCCCCATGTCACCTTCAGCTTTAGTCCACAAGCCTTCCAGGCGGAAACCATAAGGACCCATGGCCCAAGCGGCAGTCAGAGCTTGCTGCCATGCAAGACCGTCATAGTCAGTGTTGTCAGTTTCGGAACCGTAGAACTGATAACTGGTGGTGAGGCCACCCAGCACGTCAAACTTGTGAGCCAGTTTGAAGTGGTAGCTGTCCATGTAGCCTTCAGACTGACCGAAAGAGCCGGTAACGGCAGTGCCATTCTCAAAGGTATAGCGAGCAGCCAGGGCGTGGATGTAGTCGATCTGGTTTTCATCAGAGTACTGGGTAGCAGCACCGGCGTAGTTGCCAGCTTTGGAGAAGCCGTTGGTATCTTTGAACCAGGGGGCCTTGTACTCGTCAGCGATGGCATAGGTCAGGTAGAGGCCGCCGAAGTTGCCTTCAATCTGGCCACCACGATAGGTACCTGGCTGATAGGACCAGTTAACACCCATTACGCCCGGAACATAGAGCTGGGTCAAACCACCCTTGGCAGTCAGTGCTCCGTCCAGGAATTTCAGTTTCAAAGCAGCATTGGAGAGACTGGCACCATTTTCGGAGAGACCATCCCCTTGTGACCAGCTGTTGCCCCAGAAGGAGAACTCGTTCTCTTCGTTGACACCGTTGCTTTCGTCAACAGCAAGGTTGGCAGCAGCGAAGCCACCTACATCAACACCGATCATGTCCCATGCATAGCCGGAGTTGAAGTTCAGTGCTACCTGTGCAGTAGAGTGGCTGAGGTTGGTATGATACTTGCCATCTTGGGCAGGTACATATTTGCCATCGTCATCGTAGTGGGCTTCTTGGCCCTGTTTGCGGTCACGTTCACGCTGGAAGTAGAAAATACCACCAGTCAGCTTGGAATCATTGACGAAGGCTTCGTAGGATTTGCCGTAGGTTGGGCTCATCATGTCCTGAGCTGCCAATGCCATACCGGGTGCTACCAGAGCGGCTACCACAGCGGCACTCAACGCGGCGCGCTTGAAGATCACTTTTTCCATTTTGTATTGCTCCTGATTTTATGGACTTAGCTTTTTTGTTCCGGCAGTCGGCATCTGGCCTACCGCTCGGTATTGGCATTGCAATCAAAACCCCGCAGGGCAAAAAATCGTTCAGTTTGATGTCTGCGACCCCGATGTCTTGGCACATCTGTGGCACTGCAGTTCTGTTCATCACTCTTTGTATTTTTATGTTCCGATTCTTGGCTATCGGACAATCACAAGAGTACGTTCGCGGTGCGAAATATCAATGAAAAGTTCCCGCCAAGTTTCAAAAGTATGACAGAGTGCAAATATTCATTGCGTCGAGGCGAAGGGCTCTCATTCCACGTCATGCGGCCATGAGAGCCATTTTCAATGGGTTGCAGAATGAGGTGGGGTGCGAGCAGGGCGACGGCCTGTCTGTGGTCAATATTAACCTGCAGGTAACAGATAATTTTGCGCAACAAAAAAACTCTCCCGCTGACAGGCGAGAGAGGGGCGGGGCTGTTAGCGCGCAATATTCAATTTGGCTGACCCAGGATCAGCGGGATCTGGCGGGCCTGATAGTGAATGTGGGAGGAGACCTGCACCGAGAGCTGGTTGACCTGACTGGCATGCTGATGAATGCGGGCGATCAGGTCGGCAAAGCTGGCCAGTTTGTGCTCCTGACTTTTGGCATTGTCGGCGCCTTGCAGGGCGATCACTGCGGTATTGCGGGCTATCTCCCGCACGGCCTGGGTGGTTTCCCGGAGTCGCTCGGCCTGCTCGCGCTGGCTGTTTGCCTCGCTGGTGATGCGGTCGAGCACGGTTCCAAGCTGGTTGCCTGACTGGGTCAGTCGCCCGAGGATCTCGGTGATCTGGTTGAGCGAGCGCTGGGTGTTGGCAGAGAGATGGCGCACCTCATCGGCTACCACGGCAAAACCGCGCCCCTGCTCGCCGGCACGGGCGGCTTCGATGGCAGCATTGAGGGCCAGCAGGTTGGTCTGCTGGGCGATGTGGCCAATCACGTCGACGATGGCGGTCACGTCGCTGACCGAGCGTTTGAGCGCCTGCAGTGCTTCGCCGCTCTCGTCGATGGCAAGTCCGGTCTGGGTGGTCGCATGCAGCATGCTGCCAACCAGTCCTTCACTCTGGCTCATGGCCTGTTCGTTGTGGCTGGCATGGCGGGCTATCTCGGCCGCTACCTGATGCACCTCGCCAGCCAGCTGATTGAGTTCTCCCATCATCTGGCCGCTTTCATCGACGACCTGCTCGGTGGTGCGGGTGCTCTGGTGGATCTCCTCTACCTGGCTCACCATCCCCTGCAGGCTGGTTGAAACCGCCGAGAGTTGCCCCGCTTTCTGCTGCTGATCCTGTTGCAGGCGGCCAATCAGGCGGTTGTAGCTGGCGACTATGTCTCCCAGCTCGTTGTGCTCGCCAGCAGCAGGCAAGGGTTCCGCTTGCCCGGTGTTATCCAGCTGCAGAAAGGCGTGACGCAAGCGCAGCAAGGGGGCAAGCAGCCAGCGGCGCTGCACCAGCGCAAAAAGGAGGGCTACCGCCACCAGGATCAGCGCCAGCGTGCCGAGTATAGTGGCCAGTCTCTGGTTGACGGCTTGCCGTTCGCTGGCAATCGTGTCGCCCATCTCGCGGGTGAGCTGCACCATCCGGCTGATATCCTGCTGCACGGCATGGCGGGCAGCCTGCTGTTGCTGCAGCGCCATGCGGCTGTTGGCCAGCTCCTGTGGATAGCGCTTGATGAGTGATTGCACCTCGCTGCGCGGCTGATCACCTATCTCCTTGCGTTCAGGCTCTCCCAGAGTGAATTCGTCCGCCGCTGGCTGTTCATAGATGCCGAGCAGTGGCAGAGCTTGCAGCTGGTTCGCCTGCTTCGCCATCCCTTCCAGTTCGAGAGTGAGCCCTTCCAGCAGTTTGCTGCTTCCCTGCTCCATGTAGCTTTGGCGCTGGTGACCGAGCTGCGACAGGCTGGCCAGAATCTCCGAGGCTGCCAAGCGGTATTGCCGGGCAGCATCGGCCTGTTCCCCGCCTTCACCCTGTTCTCCGTAGCGCAGCATAGCCAGCGCCTGACTGGCGATCTCGTTCTCGGCATTTTGCAACAGCAACTGGCTGTTGCCGGAGAGCTTGCCCGCCGCCTGATAGTCGTGCTCGATGCGCTTGCCCATCTCCTCCAGCTGATGCTGCAGAGGGGCGGCTATCTCTTGTGGCTGATTTGCCAGCGCAACCAGAACCTGTGTGCGGATCTTCTCTGCGGCGGCCAGTTGCTGGGGATCGCCTGCGGCGAGGTAGTCACGCAGGCTGTTTTGCAACGCGACCGTGACCTGTTGTTGCAGCGCCTCATGTTGTCGTTGAGTCTGCTCGGTCTGTGCCAGCTGTTGCCACCCCCGGTAGAGCGCCAGCGCCTCGCCTCCCGCGACCAGCAGTAGAACAAAGGAGGAGAGGGTGACGTAGTGGGCAATTTTCACGATGTTGTTCCTGTCAGCTGTAGACCATCCATGGGGCATGGCCTGAGCCTAACGGGGAGTGATGGCGTTTTTATGACACCATTTTTACCGCATCGATTTTTGCCAGTGCAGCAGGGGTTAGCGGGCGGTAGAAATAGCTGAAGGCGCTTTTTTGCTCCGCATGCCGATCAGGGCGCCGCCCATGATCAGGGCGCCAGCCAGCAGATGGCGCGAGGTCAGCTCCTCTCCGTTCAATGTCACCAGCAGCAAGGTACTCAGTAGCGGGGTCAGGTAGGCAAGGGCGCCGATCCGGCGCGGATCGCCGTCTCGCAGTGCCAGGTACCAGGTAACGAAGGCCGCCCCCATGGGGCCAAGGGCCAGCCCGATGATGAGGCTCCAGTCGCTGGCCTGGATCTGTGCCAGTGGCAGAGGCCCCTCCAGCAGATGGGCGAGCAGCAGAGCCAGCACGCCGGCCGGCAGACAGGCTGCTGCAGTGACCACGGCAGGCGCCGGTGGTAGACGACGCGACAGTACCGAGTAGGCGCCCCAGATGATGGCTGCACCCAGCGCTAGCAGATAGCCGGGCAGATAGGCTTGCTGCAGTTGCAGCTCGCCATCGACCATCACCAGCATGGAGCCAGCCAGACCGCAGATCCCTGCCAGAATGTGGCGAAGGTGGAGGGGATGATTTGGCAGCAACAGCGGGGTGAAGAGGATGATGCAGAGCGGCCAGAGGTAGTTGATGAGGTTGGCTTCAAGCACCGGGGCGTGGCGAAAGCTCATAAAAAGCAGCAGATGATAAAAGAGCAGGGCTGTGATGGTAATCAGCCAGGTGAGCGGGCTGGCCCGCCACTGGCGCCAGAACGGCAAGGCACCGGCCCCGCAGAAAAACAGCACCAGTCCCACCAGAACGAGCGGTGACACGCTGACAATACGCGACGTCAGTGCCGCCAGCGAAGCCCACAGCACAATGGTCAGCAAGGCAAAACCGGTGGATCTATCCCACCAGGAACAACCGGACATCCAACACTCCTTTGCAAGATGAAGCTGCTGGCTTTGGGCTCGGGGCCCAGCCAAAGAGAGCCAGTCTATCAGAGAGAGTGCAAGCCCAGAATGCGGAAAGCAGAGGGCAATAACGGATGGGGGAGAAAGGATTTGCTGTCGCTAAAAACGACCAAGGGGCTGGCACCATGATGATGCCAACCCCTTGTTTTATATGGCGCTCCCGACTGGAGTCGAACCAGTGGCCTGTCCCTTAGGAGGGGACCGCTCTATCCTACTGAGCTACGGGAGCCTTGTGGCGGGCATTATACAAGAAGCAACTCCCTTTTAAACCCTTGATTCCTATTCCAATACTGCCAAATCCCCGTTCTGGATGTTGAACGGTGAATATTTGTTCTGGCTGCGGATGATGGCGCCGTCGTCGAATACCTGCACCACCTCGAACAGGCCGTCGGCCGGGTTGCGCATCATGCGGGACTTGCCGTAGGGGTCGATGAAGTCGGCATTGTGCTGGATCCGGAACTGGTCGCCGAGTTTGACGCCGTTGCGCCGGCCGAGATTGATGTAGGGGCCGCGTTCGTTCTGGCCGACCACCCGGGCGGTTACCGGGGCGCAGGTGAGCTGGGCCACCAGATCCTGAGCGGCCTGCTGCAGCTGGTAGTTGACCTCCTGACCGTAGCTCGATTGCCAGAACTGGCCGCTGTTGCTGCCCACCTGATCCCGTTTGCCGAAGGTCCAGGTGGCGCGCCCTTCATAGACCTTGCGGTTGATCAGGCTGCCGTTGATGCCGTCGAACAGGTAGAGCTGCATGCGAAAATTGCGGACGGGATCCTGAAACCAGCTGGTCAGCTGGTTGCCCTGTGGCTCGATGGAGAGATCGTCGATGCTGCCGAGCACCAAATATTGGCTGTCGGTGCGAAGGCTGAGGGCCTTGATCTCCTCGAGGGCGCTGCGATCCCCCTGTTGCAGGTGAAGCGGATCAATGCGCAGGTTTTCATCCAGCCACTGGCGCACCGCCACCCCTTGTTGGGCGTTGGCGAGGGTTTCGAACAGCCGGCGCGAGAGATTTTCCGGCATGTCGTCCATGGCGCCGTAGCTGGCCTGATCGGGGTAGCGCAGGCGTAGCCTGACCAGTGTCAAATCCTTGGCGAAGTGTTGGGTCTGGCAGATCTGGCGTTCGGCCTGAATGTCGGCCACCAGGGTGATGTACATGCGGCCATTGCGCACCTCTTCCCGTTTGAGGCGGTACTGGCGAATGTCACCGCCGGAGCGGATCTGGATCTGCTCGGATCGCAGGCTGCCATTTTCCAGACGCTGGACGCTGGAGACGGCGGCACCACTGGCCAGCAGCGCCTGACGCAGGGCATCGCGAGTCGCCTGTTCGCGGGCGTAGACTTCATCCCCCCCCAGAATGGCGGCACTGCCCTGCGCTTCGATAAGCTCGGCGCGGGCGCTCAGGCTGGCCAGCAGCAGGGTCAACAGCAGCGGTAATTTCATAGCAGATACCTTGATTAGGCGACTCGCAGCCTCTTCTCTTGAAGAGGGCATTGCGGGCCGACATGGATCACAACAGTTGTTCGATGGCGTTTTTCTGACCATCCGCCAGAGATTGGCTCAACAGCGAAGCTTTCAGCAAGAATCATGCCTCATTCCTGGCTCAAGGTTTGGCCGACGCGTCCGATAACAGATCAGGTGCAGATACAGGAAAGGTATCCATGAACAAATTCATCACGGCGTTGGCGCTCGCTCTGGCATTGGCTGGCTGCGGCTCCGACCCTATCAATCGGGATCAGGGTGATCCGCGTCAGGCGGCGCAGGGGATGGAGCTCAACTGGCTGGTAGCACGCATGACCGATCAGCTGATGGAGCGCAAATCGCTCTCCACCCTGACCGATCCCATCGCGGTAGCCTCTTTTGTCGATCTCGATACCCTGCAGGATACCAACTGGATGGGGCAGCAGATTGAGGAGAGCTTTATCTACGAGCTCAACCGTCGTGGCGAGGTGGTGGTGGACTTCAAACTGACCGGTAGCATCAAGGTGACGCCGCAGGGGGATTTTGTGCTGAGCCGCAACTACAAGGAGCTCTCCTCCCGACTGCCCATCTCCCGCATTCTGGTCGGCACCTTCAGCCGCAACAGCAAGGGGATCCTGGTCAACGCCCGCATCATCGACATGCGCACCAAGATGGTGGAGACCACGGCCCAGAGCCTGATCCCGCAAAAATATCTGTTCGGTGCCAACAACTCGTTTGGTCGGGCATCGATCAATCGCGGTTATCTGATGCGTGACAGTCAGGCCCGGCCGGGTGGTCATCTGGTCAACCTGACCCCATAAGGAGCGAGTCATGAAGATGTTGTTTGGTTGCCTGCTGGCTCTCTTGCTGACGGGTTGCAGCTACAACCGGGTGATGGATTACACCCAGGGTGGCAAGCCCGATGATTTTCCGGTGCTCAAGGCGGTGGGCTATGCGGTGATCGACATCCAGCCCGGCCCCTCCCAGTCGGAGAAGATGCTGCAAGCCATTCGTGCCTCCAAGATGGATGCTTACCGTGAACTTGCCGAGCAGCTCAATGGCCAGCAGGTGCGCGGCCAGAGCAGCTACCGCGATCTGACCCAGACCTCCAACTCGCTGGATGTGTCGGTGGCAGGCGTGGTGCGCGGTGCCCGGGTGGTGGCCTCCTATCCGCGCGGCAACACCTATGCCACCGAGATGGAACTCGATACCCGCGCCCTCTACAACATCAACCAGCTGATGGCCGGTCAGTTCTGATGTGAAGCGGTAGGCAGATGAGCCATCAAGGCGAGCCAGTGGCTCGCCTTGTTGTTATCCGGGGGAGGCATCGTGGTGGCGCGGGAGGTGTGAGAGGGCTTTTGATGGGCAATTTGACCCTCGCAAGGGCAGTTTGATAGTGCAAAATCGTCAAGTAATGGTGTATGACAATAGCCACTCATTTACTTTTTTAGAACAATAAATCGATTCCGGAGCGGCGAATTTCCTTCTCTGAGGCCCTTGCTGAGCCCTTGGTCTTGCCCTGACGGCAGAAAAAACAGAGGCGGGCATGATGCCCGCCTCTTGCCGATCCGGCTGCGTTATTTGCCCAACGGCACTATTTACCCATCACGACTATTTACCCATCAACACGGGTGGCACTGCGGTGGGTTTCACATCCTCGCTCGGGTAGCAGCCAAGCACCTTGATATAGCGGGTGATCTTGGTCAGCTCCACCAGTGCGGCCTGCATCGCCGAGGTCTGCAGGTTGGCGGAGACGTCCAGATAGAACATCTCTTCCCACGGGTTGCCCTGCACCGGACGGGACTCCAGCTTGGTCATGTTGATCTCGTGGCTGCGCAGTACCAGCAGCGCCTCCACCAGTGAACCCGGTTTCTGGGAGGTGGACATGATGAGGGTGGTCTTGGCCGGGATCTGCGGCGCCACATCGATGGGCTTGCGCGCCACTACGATAAAGCGGCTGTAGTTCTCTTTCTGGTTGGCAAGCTGCTCGGCCAGCACGTCCAGGCCATACAGTTCGCCGCCGGCTGCGCTGCCGATGGCCGCGGCCTCCGCGCTCGCCAGCTCTTTTACCTTCATCATGGCGCTGGAGGAGGAGTCGCAGATCTCGTGGCGCGCTCCTTCCAGCTTGCTCAGATAGTGGGAGCACTGCTGGAACACCTGTGGATGGGCATAGAAGGTCTTGATGCGGCCAAGCTCGGTCGGTACGGCGGTCAGGATGCAGTGCTCGATGGGATAGGTGAGCTCGCCGACGATGGAGAGGCTGGTGTGCTGCATCACGTCATAGACTTCGTTGATGGAGCCCGAGCTGGTGTTCTCGATGGGCAGCACGCCAAAGGCGGCGCGGCCCGACTCCACCGCATCCAGCACTTCGCGGAAGTTCTGGCAGTTCACCTCGATCACCTGATCCTTGTAGCGCGCCAGATATTTGCGAGCGGCGAGGCTGGAGTAGGAACCGCGCGGCCCCAGATAGGCGACGCTGGTCATCGGCTCCTGCTGCTCCGGGTTGAGCAGGCTCTGCAGATAGGCCTGCTGGGAGAGCACCGAGTCCTCGATGATGGTGTGGTAGATGCGGGTGATGTACTGGGCATCCAGCCCCAGCACGCGCCCTTTCTGGATCAGGGCGACCAGCAGCTCCTGCTCCCGCTGGTGGTCACGGATGGGACGGGGATTGGCCTGTTTGGCTCGGGCCACCTCGATGCTGAGGGTCTTGCGTTTCGCCAGCAGGGCAAGCAGCTCCTGATCCAACCGGGTGATGTCTTGTCTGATCTCGTCGAGCGTTGCCATGATTGTTCCCTATCCAAGTAATCGATTGATATTAATGCAAAAAAAAACCTCCGCTAGGGGAGGCTCGATTCGTCTTTGCTTGCTGCTCACACGACGACAGGCCTTCCCTCAAGCGGGCCGGATAAACGAGAAAGCAAAGAAGAATGTTGGCTGCATGGTCAAAATCCTGATTGTAATGCCCTAACCATTAAGGGATTTGCCAGTCTGTTGCAAGTAAAACTTGCCCGCGGACGGGGATGGGGGCAGGGTATCCGGTTAAGAAAATGAGTATGGATGATGTTCCATTGACTCTGTTTTGACGACATCAACAGGATGGGGGAGGTGAAGACGATGGCGATTATTTTCGATCTGGGACGGGTGGTGGTGAGCTGGGATCCGGTGGGTATTGTGCGTTCGGTGCGTGGCCCGCAAGGGGCTGAGTCGCTGGCGGAACAGCTCTTTAACCACCCGGACTGGCTGGAGGTGGATCGGAGCACCATGTCGCTGCACACCATGGCTCGTCAGGCAGAGAGTAGAACCGGCCTGAGCGCCGCAGAAAACCTGGCGATTTTGCAGGCGGTGCCTCCTTCGCTGCTGCCAGATCCCGCTATGCTAACCTTGATGGCCGAGCTGCACGGAGCGGGCCATTCGCTCTATGCCCTCTCCAACATGGGGCACGCCAGCATCGACTGGCTGGAGCAGCATCAGGATTTCTGGCGTTTTTTCAGCGGCAAGGTGGTCTCGGCGCGGGTGCGGATGATGAAGCCGGAGCCGGATATCTATCGCTACCTGCTGGTGTCGTTCGATCTCAAGCCGGCAGAGTGCATCTTCATCGATGACAGCCCCGCCAACGTAGCGGCGGCAGAGGCCCTTGGCATCAGGGGCATGGTCTTCACCGACGCGGCGAGTTGCCGCCAGCAGCTGGTTGAGCTGGGCTGTTTGCCCGCCACCGGCAAGGGGTAATGCCCCTTTGGGAGCGTTATGGAGCATGGCCGGTTTCGCAATTGGCTCAGTCACTATCCTGAGTCGAGCCTGCTGATCGCCTGCAAGGATGGCAGCGGTTATCAACTATGCATCGAAGCGGAAGGGGAGTGCCTCTGCCTGACCGACAGCGAGGGAGGGCGCCTCACCTTCACCTCGCTGGAACAAGCTGAGGGTTTCCTTCGTGCTCACCAGATCCATCAGGCCCGGCTGCGGGTTTATGATGCCCAGAACGAGGATGTCGGGGCCGAATCGCAAGAGATAATTATCAAGTTTTAACCACAAATCCTGACCTTTTTAAGGGTCTATTCAGCTTGCCCGTTGCACAATGCCGGAACCTGTTGTTGATCCGCCGGAGCTGTTGTCATGGGTGCCAATGTCGTTCTATTGAATCAGGGATATGATCATGCGTTCCTGGCCCGCGAGCAGCAGATGCTTGAGCGGCTGGCCGGGTTTGAGGAGGTCGTGGTCTCTTTTTCCGGGCGACTGGAGTCCTGTTACAGCATCGACATGTGCCGTGCCAGCGGCGTGAAGATCCATGCCATCACCTTTGACAATCCGACCCGCAGCCGCAGCGAAGTGGCGCGAGCCCGCCGTTACTGCCAGCGCTACGGTATCGATCACTGGATTATCAAGACCGACGAAATGATCTTCTGTGATCGCCTGCCCCACATGGAGGGGTTGATCGATCCGGTGCGCCGCTTGCGTGAACATGTGGGGGCACATCCAAAGTGGAATCATCTCCCGCTGCTGGTGCCGGCGGCGCTGGAAGAGCGGGATGAGTATCTGGCTGAATTCGGTTCTCTGCCTGACCACACTATCTGGTTCTTTGCCGATAACCAGATGACCCGGCGGGATTTTCGCTATGGCTTCAACAAGCGCGAACTTGGTCGCTGGGGCAAGGGGGGCAATGGCTGCCTGAGCCATCGCTTCACCAATCCACGGTTGCTTGAGCAGCGTTACCTGCGGATGGTGGATCAAGCCGAGCAGATGCTGGCCGACATGGGGCTGGACGAGGCGCAGGTGTTTTTTCACACCCTCTCCGATTGCGGCATGACCCTGGCCCGGGTGCGTCTGCCTGAACACCAGCGGGCGCAGGCCTTTGATCTCCAGCCGGATATCCTGATGGCGCTCAAAGGAACCGAGTTCGATCTGGTGACCCTCGACATGGTACAGGAAGAGCGCCACGACCGGGCTATCTAGGTTCCTGTGACAGCGGGAACGTGAGTCCCGTCATAGGCAAGGAGGGGCGCGACTGTTTATACTGTCGCCCTTTCACCCGTTACCGAGTGTTCATGCCATGAAATCTTTCTCCCGTCTGCTGGTTGCTCTCTGTCTCTCGCCCGTGTTGGCGCAGGCTGCTCCTGTTACTCAGGTGACCCTGCCTGATGGTCGTCAGGTGCAACTGAACGATGACTTCACCTGGGAATATCTGGTGGTCAAGCCGGCCGAGCCCGTCAAGGCGCTGGCCGAAGGGGCGAAAGCAGGCGCAGTGGTCGCGGTAGCGGCCCCCGTGCTGACCGATCAGGCCAAGGCACACCCCGAATTGCTGTCACAGGCGGCGCGCGACGGGATTGTGGTCAAGCTCGACAAGGTTGAGGGGACCGATCCCCTGATGCTTACCTTTATGGTGGGCAATACCGGTACCCGCAATGTGGTTGGTGTCCGTGGCTGGGTCACGCTCTTCAGTCAGGAGGGGGTACAGCTCTCCCGTCAGGAGGCCCGTTTCTGGGTCGCCGAGAATCGTCTGCCGGAGACCTACCTGCGCAAGGGGCAGGAGCGTCCATCACTGGCACTCGAGGTTGCCCGTCCGGCCGGATTGACCGGTCAGCCGCTGGTGCGAGTCGAGATCGACGAGGTCGTCTTCCGCTGATTTTTACCGGCTGGCGTGAGCCTCACGCCAGCCATTTGTAACTCCTGTCATCATCCGCAATATCTGCTTACATCTGACATGATTTGGCAACAGCTTGCCGCTCGGCAACGCCATGCCTTCCTCGCACAATGACTCCATACCAGCTCGACGAGCTTATCAATGGAGTTAATGAGATGAAAAAGAGCGCTGTTTCCCTTCTGGTTCTGGCCGGTTTTGCTTCTACCTCTGCACTGGCACAGGATGCTTTCAGCTACGCCAAGGGCGCGGCTACCTGGGCTCACACCAAGTCTGATTTTCTCAAGTCCGATCAATTCGGCGGGGACTTCTCGCGGGATAATGGTGGCTCACGTGACTTTGGCGGTTTGACTCTGGACTTGTCCAAATCCTTTGCCGATCACTTCTACGGCCGTTTGCTTTCCGAGGGTACCTCAGCCCAGAGCGGCAATGACAGCATGGGCATCGGTAGCTTGGGTGTCGGTGTCTTTACCCCGCTCAGCACTGGCCTGAACCTCTACGGTGAAACCGGTGTGATGGGTTATACCCTGGAGCGAGAGGTGATGAGCAACGTTGACAATAAGGGTTGGGATGCAATTGTGCGCAAAAGCAGCGGCAGCATGTACGGCGAAGTGGGCCTGCGCTACGACATCGGCAATGTCGAGCTCTCCACTGCCTACCGCTACGCCAACATGACCGGCGATATGCACGACTTCAAAGTGGGCGGCGCCTACAAGCTCAACCAGAACTGGGCACTGACTGCCGACTACACCTACCGCAAGTGGGATGTGCAACAGGGTTCCATCTCCAGCCTGGGTGTGAAGTACAGCTTCTAATTTTCCGTACCTTAGTGTCTTGTGCTTGCCCATGGCGTTTGCCATGGGCTTTTTTGTTTTCCGGTGATCCTCTTTTTCTCCTTGTGTCGTATCAGTTGGCAATAGTTATACAACTTCCATTTCTTTGTATAACTGCTATAACTGAATCAATGCTTATACAAGGAGCGTCATCATGTACAAGATTAAAGTCGGTATCAGTGCCTGCCTGCTGGGACAAGAGGTGCGTTTCGACGGGGGCCACAAGCGCTCCAGCTTCTGCGAACGGGATCTTGGCGCTCACTTTGACTATCACCCCGTCTGTCCCGAGATGGCTATCGGCCTCGGGGCACCCCGCGCCGCCATCCGGCTGGTCAAGCGCCATGGCGAGATCCGTGCCGAGGCGAGCAACGGCAGCTTCGACGTCACCGAAAAGCTGATTGCCTTCAGCGAGCAGAAAGCCCGTCAGCTCGACTTTATCTCCGGTTATATCCTCTGTGCCAAATCCCCCAGCTGTGGTATGGAGCGGGTGAGAATTTATGGCGCCAACAATGAGGGGAGTGCCAAGGAGGGGATCGGCCTGTTTGCCAAGGCGTTGATGGAGGCCAACCCCCTGTTGCCGGTCGAAGAGGATGGTCGCCTGTGCGATCCCATCCTGCGGGAGAACTTCGTGCTGCGGGTCTTTGCCTACCACGACTGGCAGCAGCTTTGCGCCCGCGGCATCACCGCCTCGGCGCTGATCCGCTTCCACTCCCGCTACAAGTATCTGGTGCTCTCCCATGCCACCACCCACTACCGGGCGCTCGGCAAGCTGCTCGGCAATCTGGGCAAGTCCGCCAACTTGCAGGAGGTGGCCGACAACTACATCAAGGGGTTGATGGCTGCACTGACCCTGCGGGCCAACCGTCGCAGCCACACCAATGTGCTGATGCACCTGCAGGGCTACTTCAAGCGGGTGCTGACCCCGTCCCAGAAGCAGGAGCTTGCCGATACCATCGACAAGTACCGCACCGGCATCTTCCCCTTGCTGGTGCCGCTCACCCTGATCCGTCACTACCTGCGCGAGTACCCCAATCCCTATCTCGCCGAGCAGGTTTATCTCAATCCGCACCCCGATACGCTCAAGCTGCGCTACGGGCTCTGAGAATGCTGTTTTGTGCGGTCGAGCAGGTCTATATCGACCATCATCCCAACACGCTGAAACTGCGTTACGGGCTCTGAATCCGTTCTGTTGCCCCGGTGCATGGCTTGCGCCAGGGCGCTTTACACCTCTGTTTGATGGACGTTGTCATGTCTGATTTATCGCAAGAAGTTGCTCCTCTGGCTGATGAGGGGATCTACCCCATTCGCGAGGTATCCCGTCTCACCGGCGTCAACGCCGTGACTCTGCGCGCCTGGCAGCGCCGCTACGGGCTGGTGCAACCGGCCCGTAGCGAAAAGGGCCACCGCCTCTACAGCGAGCAGGATATTCGCCAGATCGGCGAGATCCTGAGCTGGCTGGAGCGGGGGGTGAGTATCGGGCAGGTGAAGGGGCTCTTGAGTGAACCCCATTCCGAGCCGGTGAGCGATCACTGGCAGCAAACCCTGGAACAGTTCAGCCAGGCGCTGCTCGCCTTCAATCAGCGCAAGGCGGAGGCCGAGCTCAACGATCTGCTGGCGAGCTACCCGTTCGAGCTGGTACGCAGTCGGGTGCTGCAACCGCTGGTGGAGCGGCTGCTGGGACTGTGGCGTGAGCGGCCCGATGGCGAGCTGCTGCAACAGGTGTGGCTGGGCTGGCTCCATACCCGCTTCGCCCGCCACCTGATCGAGCAGGAGAAGGGGGGGCCGGTCACGCTGGCTAGCTGGGGACAGGTCGGCCCTCTCGATCTGGTCTGGGCCGCTTACGAGCTGATCGGTCAGGGCTATGAGGTGCAACTGCTGGGGGCGGTCGAACCTCGCCATGCCAGCCTGCTTGAGGGGCGTGCTGCCACCCCCTGGCTGGTGCTACTGGGGGCAGGGCTTGGCAAGCAGGAGCTGGCCGCCGGGTGGCCCGCCGGCACGCGCCTGTTTGGCGAGCTGGGGCGTCTCTACGATGATGAGTGGCTTAAAGCTCACGGCTGGCAGGCGAGCCTTGCCGAGCTGATGGCAGACGTACCAGTTGCGGCTGGCGCCAGCGGACGCGGGAGGAAAAAGTCATGAAGCTGGTCTGGTTGCGCAATGATTTGCGCCTTGCCGACAACCCGGCGCTACGGCATGCCTGCGCCGGTGATGAGCCGGTCGCCGCGCTCTTTATCATCTCCCCTACCCAGTGGCGGCAGCACAAAATGGCTCCTATCCGTCAGCGCTTTATGTTGGCGCAGGTGGATGAATTGGGCCGTGAGCTGGCGGCGCTCGGCATCCCGCT
>NZ_CAWNWX010000112.1:37730-40732 GCF_963878195.1 Aeromonas sp. HMWF016 | reverse complement strand
CCGGCGGTGTTGGCAGACCTCTGCTGCGAGTTGGGGGTGACCCGGCTCTATGCCAATCAGGCTATCGAGATCGACGAACAGCGTCGCGATCACGCCGTTACCGCCGCGCTGGCAGAGCAGGAGGTGAGTTGTCACTGGCTCAACGGCTGTTGCGTATTGCCGCCGGGGCGGGTGCTGACCGGGTCGGGGGAGATGTTCAAGGTGTTCACCCCCTTCAGCCGTGCCTGGCTCAAGGCACTCGACGAGGAGGGTTTTGTCATTCATCGCGCCCCTGCGCCCCGTGGCGAGCCTTTGCCGTGGCAGCCGCTGGCCGAGCGGGAGTGGGTTGATGAAGCACTCGGCGAGCTGACGACTGATCCACGCTGGCCGGTGGGGGAGGTGGAAGCCCGGCGCCGTTTGAACGATTTTCTGGAGCAGGCGGTGCTCGACTATGGCGAGACCCGGGATTTTCCTGCCATCGCAGGCACGTCCGTGCTCTCCCCCTATCTGGCGGCGGGCATCATCAGCCCGCGCCAGTGCGTGGCGGCGCTCCAGCAGCGGCTCGGCTATCGACCCCAGTCGAATGCCCAGCCCGGCTTTGTCTGGCTCAATGAGCTGGTCTGGCGCGAGTTCTATCGCCACCTGCTGGTACTGATCCCGACCCTCTCCATGAATCGCCCCTTCAAACCGGAGACCGCAGCCTTGCCGTGGAGCTGGGATCCGGATGCCTTCGCCGCCTGGTGCGAGGGACGTACCGGCTACCCCATCGTCGATGCGGCGATGCGCTGTCTCAACGCCACCGGCTGGATGCACAACCGGCTGCGGATGATAGTGGCGAGCTTTCTCACCAAGGATCTCCATATCCACTGGCGGCTCGGGGAGGATTACTTCATGAGTCGGCTAATCGATGGCGATCTGGCGGCCAACAATGGCGGCTGGCAGTGGGCGGCGGGCACAGGCGCCGATGCGGCGCCCTATTTTCGGGTCTTCAACCCCACCACTCAGGGGCAACGATTTGATCCAAAAGGGGAGTTTATCCGTACCTGGGTGACTGAACTTGCCGATATTCCCGCCGCTTATGTGCATCAGCCCCACGACTGGCTGCGGCTCAAGGGGCGACAGGATTATCCGGCACCCATGGTGGATCACGCCGTTGCCCGGGTGAGAGCCATCGAGATGTTTCGCTCTCTGGAGAAATAGGATGAACGAGCCGCTGGCCCGCTTTATTGGCCTCTATCAGCAACTGGACAAACAGCAGTTGCACCGCTTGCCCGAGGTCTATGCCGAACAGGTGGTCTTTACCGACCCGGCTCACCGCATCGAGGGACTGGTGGCCCTTGGCGACTATTTTGCCGCCCTCTATCAGCGCCTCGCCTACTGCCATTTCGTCATCACCAGTCAGCAGCAACAGGGGCCGCAGGCCTGGCTCGGCTGGACCATGACCTTCTCTCACCCCAGCTTGCGTGGTGGTGAGCCGGTGACGGTGGAGGGGGCCACCCGTCTTGAATTCGACGAGGCGGGCAAGGTGTGCCAGCACCGGGACTATTTTGATCTGGGCGCCATGCTCTACGAGCAGTTGCCGCTGCTTGGGCCCGTGGTGCGCACCATCAAGGGGAGGCTCGGCGCATGAGCGGCCGGGTGCTCATCACAGGGGCAACCTCCGGCATCGGTCGCCAGTTGGCGCTCGATTACCGGCGCTCAGGCTGGCAGGTGTGGGGCTGTGGCCGCGATGGTGAACGGCTACAGGAGCTGGGGCTGTACGGCATCACGCCGCTGCAGTTCGATGCCCGGGATCTGGCCGCAATGAGCGGGGTGGCTGCCACGTTGCCATCCCTCGATCTGCTGATCCTCAACGCAGGCAACTGCGAGTACATGGATGTCGGCGAGGAGTTTGACAGCGAGCTGTTTGCCCGGGTGATTGAGACCAATCTGACCGCCACCGGTCATGCGCTGGCCGCCTTCTTGCCGCTGCTCGGTGCGGGATCGCGCCTTGCCATCGTCAGCTCGTCGGTGAGCTGGCTGCCGCTGCCGCGAGCCGAGGCGTATGGTGCCTCCAAGGCGGCCCTCGACTATCTGGCGGATACCTTGCGCCTCGATTTGGCCAGCAAAGGGATCGGGGTGACCCTGATCCGCCCCGGCTTTGTCCAGACGCCGCTCACCGCCAAAAATGATTTTCCCATGCCCTGTCTGGTGACGGTGGAGCAGGCCTCCCGTGCCATCATGGACGGGCTGACTGCAGGTCGTCACCAGATCCACTTTCCCCGCCGTTTCATCTGGTTGCTGCGCCTGCTTGGTGCGCTGCCGGTGGGGCTCTGGCTGCGCCTTGGCCGCGCACTCGTATCGAAAGGAAGCCATTCATGAAGAAAAAGATCGCCATCGTCGGTTCAGGGATCTCGGGGCTCACCGCCGGTTTTCTGCTCCACAAACTCCATGACATCACCCTGTTCGAGGCGGCGCCGACCCTGGGGGGACACACCGCAACCGTCGATGTGAATCAGGCTGGCCGCAGCTATGCCATCGACACCGGCTTTATCGTCTTCAACGATCGCACCTACCCCAACTTCTTGAAGTTGCTGGCGCGGATCGGCATGGCGCGGCAACCGGCCGAGATGAGCTTCTCGGTAAAGAGCCCGGAGGGGCTGGAGTATAACGGCCACAATCTCGACACCCTGTTTGCCCAGCGCAGTAATCTGCTGAGTCCCCGTTTCTACGGTTTTGTCGCCGAGATCCTGCGGTTCAACCGGGAGGCACGAGCCTGGCTGGCAGATGGTCAACATCAGGATGCAGTCCCCGAGCTGACCCTGGGGGATTTTTTGCTGGCGGGGGAGTTTAGTGACTACTTCGCCCGCCACTACATCTTGCCGATGGGAGCGGCGATCTGGTCATCGACCCTGGCCGATATGCGCGCCTTCCCCCTTGGCTTCTTCCTGCGCTTTTTTGCCAACCACGGCCTGCTCGATGTGGCCAATCGCCCCCAGTGGTACGTGATCCCGGGTGGATCGCGGGAATATATCGGCCCCCTT
>NZ_CAWNWX010000112.1:17987-37720 GCF_963878195.1 Aeromonas sp. HMWF016 | reverse complement strand
CGCCTGTCCGGTGCAGAGCGTGCGGCGGGACGCGGACGGCGTGGTGATCCAGAGCAGTTACGGCGAGGAGCAGTTTGACGAGGTGATCTTCGCCTGCCACAGCGATCAGGCGCTGGCGCTGCTGGCGGATCCCGGCGAGCGGGAGCAGGCCATCCTTGGCGACATGCCCTATCAGGCCAACGATGTCTGGCTCCATACCGATGCGCGCTGCCTGCCCACCCGCCGCAAGGCATGGGCCAGCTGGAACTATCAGCTCGATGACAACGACGAGGCGCGGCCGCTGGTGAGTTACAACATGAATATCCTGCAAGGAGTGAGCTCGCTAGAGCCCTTCTGCGTCAGCCTCAACCCCAAGGGCAAGGTGGATGAGAGCAAGGTGCTGCGCCGCTTCGTCTACCACCATCCGGTGTTCAATCAGGCCTCCATCGCCGCCCAGCAGCGCCGTGCGGAGATCTGCGGTCAGCAGCACACCCACTTCTGCGGCGCCTACTGGTACAACGGCTTCCACGAGGATGGGGTACGCAGCGCGCTGGATGTCGCCAGGCGCTTCGGGGCCGAGCTATGAACGGCGCCACCGCGGCCACCAACCATGAGCGTGCCGACGAACTGGCTGGCGTCACCAGCGCCATCTGGCAGGGCTCGGTGCGCCACCGCCGTTTTGCGCCGCGGGCTCACGCCTTCTCCTACAGCCTCTTTATGCTGGGACTGGAACTCGACGAGCTGCCGCAGCTCGATCAGGGGCGCTGGTTCGGGGTTGAACGAGCGGGGCTGCTCTCGTTTCACCGCGACGACTATCTCAAAGGCAGCGAGGGGAGCCTCAAGCAGGCTGTATGGCAGAAGGTGAGTGAACTGGGTGGCGATGCCGAGCCCGAGGGGCGGGTGCTGCTGCTCGGCAACGTGCGCTGTCTGGGGTTCTACTTCAGCCCGGTCAACTTCTACTTCTGCTACCGACAGGGAGAGGCGCGCTATCTGCTGGCGGAGGTGTCGAACACCCCCTGGAACGAGCGTCACTACTACCTGCTGGATCTGGCGGCGCTGGCGCCCCATGACAAGGATTTCCACGTCTCCCCCTTTATGGGGCTGGCGATGCGTTACCACTGGCGCATCAGGCCGCCCGCGCAGGAGACACTGATCCATATCGAGAGTCATCCCGTATCCGGTGAGGCCAAGCTGTTTGACGCAACCCTTGCGCTCACTCGCGAACCGCTGTCGCGCAAGGGGTTGTTGGCCCTGCTGGCCCGCTGGCCCTGGATGACCATGAAGGTGCTGCTCGGGATCTACTGGCAGGCCCTGCGTCTTTTTATCAAACGAACACCGATTTTTACCCATCCGGAGAGCCGCTAATGGAACTTGCTCAATCAACCCTCTCTGCCTCTTTCATCGACAAGGGGGCAAGACAACTGCTGCTCAATCTGCTGGGTCGCCTCGAACATGGCCAGCTGCTGCTGCGGGATGGCGGTGAGCGCCACAGCTTTGGCGTCGCGGGCACCGATCTGCATGCTGAACTGGTGGTGCAGGATCCGGCCTTCTATCGCCGCCTGCTGCTGGGTGGCAGCATCGCCGCCGGGGAAACCTGGGTGGAGGGGCTCTGGACCAGCCCGGATCCGGTGGCGTTGGTGCGGCTGCTGGCCCGCAACCTGACGCTGCTCGACTCCCTTGAGCGACGCTTGGGCTGGCTCAGTTTCCCCTTCAACAAGGTGCGCCACTGGCTCAATCGCAATACCCTGACCGGCTCGCGCTCCAACATCGCCGCCCACTACGATCTCGGCAATACCCTCTATCAGGGGTTTCTCGACAGCCATATGCAGTACTCGAGCGCCATCTATCCGAGCGCCGAGGCCACTCTCGAAGAGGGACAGCAGGCCAAGCTGCGCACCATCTGCGAGCGGCTGGAACTTGGGCCCGACGATCATCTGTTGGAGATCGGCACCGGCTGGGGTGGCTTGGCGGTTTATGCCGCCCGCCACTACGGCTGCCGGGTGACCACCACTACTATCTCCCGCGCTCAGCACGACTATGCCAAGGAGTGGATTGCGCGGGAGGGGCTGGGGGATCGCATCACCTTGCTGCTGGAGGATTACCGCAAGCTGGAGGGTACTTATGACAAGCTGGTCTCCATCGAGATGATCGAGGCGGTGGGCCACGCCTTCCTGCCCGACTATTTCCGCCAGCTGTCGCGGCTGCTCAAACCCGGTGGTCGCCTGCTCATTCAGGCCATTACCATCGCCGATCAGCGTCATGCCCAGTATCTGCGCGGGGTCGATTTCATCCAGCGCTACATCTTCCCCGGTGGCTGTCTGCCGAGCGTCTCCCAGATGGCGGGGTTGCTGGCGCGGGAGACCGACATGCAGCTGGTGCGGCTGCACGATCACGGTCATCACTATGCCCGCACCCTGGCTCACTGGTGCGAGCGCTTTTTGGCGCTGGCACCCGAGCTGCCCAAGCTCGGTTACAGCCAGGATTTCATCCGGCTGTGGCACTTCTACTTCGCCTATTGCGAGGGGGGATTCTGGGAGCGCAGCATCAGTCTGGTGCAGCTGGAGGCTGCCAAGCCGGGGCCAGCTGGCTGGTCGGGCGATTTGCCTGTAAGCGGCCAGTGACCATGTGGCAGTGGGCTCACCTGCTGGGGTTCAACCTCTACTGGTTGCTGGCGGTGAAGTGGCAGCAGCCGGGCCCACTGCTGGTGATGTTGCTGCTGCACTTTCTCTTCTCACCCAGCCGCCAGCAAGACTGGCTGCTGCTCCCCCTCGCGGTTGCCGGCTGTCTGCTGGATGCCCTGCTCTGGCAGCTCGGCTTGTTCCGGTTCCCGTCCGGTTTTCCCCTCTGGCTGGTACTGCTCTGGCTCGGTTTTGCCCTGACGCTGGGCCACGGCATGCGCTGGCTGCTGCGCTTGCCTCGCTGGCAGCAGGCGCTGTTTGGCATGGTTGGTGGCACCTCCTCCTATGTGGCGGGGGCCGCCATGGGGGCAGTACACTTACCTTGGGGCATCGGGATCAGTGCGGCGCTGCTGGCAGTGATCTGGATGTGGTGGTTACCCGTACTCCTGTGGGTAATGGTCAAGCTGGAGGGTGAGTCATGATGAACGCCTTTTCGACCGACACGCTGCTTTTTTCCAAGTGGACCAAAGAGAGCCAGCATGAGCTGACGGATCGCTTCTATCTGGTGGTTGCCTGCCAGAGGAATGCGCAGGGCCAGCTGGTGCAGGTAGTGATGCAGGATATTAATACCCTGCAGGAACAGGAGATGGACTGGCATGAACTCGAAGACCCCAATCACTGGCATATGGGGTGGAATTAGCCTCCACCTTGCCGCACTGAGCCTGCTTGTCGCCACGACCAGCGATGCTGCAACGCTACCCTGGCAGAAGCTGCGTCCGGTCGGGCAGGGACAGATGCACTGGCTCTGGTTCAAGCTCTACGACGCCACCCTGTTTAGCGAGAGCGGTCGCTACCAACCGGGCCACTATCCACAAGCGCTTACCCTTACCTATGCCAGAGCCATCGAGCGGGACGATCTGCTCGGTGCCACTTCGTCCGAGTGGCAGCGTCTCGGCGTGGGTAGCGATGCCGAGCGCAAGCAGTGGCTGGAGCAACTCGCCGCAATCTGGCCGGATGTGGCTTCGGGCGATCGACTCACCTTCTATGTCGATGAAGCGGGGCATGGCCACTTCTGGTGGCAAGAGAAGCGCCTTGGTTCCCTCGACGATCCCCGATTTTCTGCCGCCTTTCTCGCTATCTGGCTGGCTGACAACAGTCTGGATCCTGCACTTACCCGCCGTCTGCGCGGCCAATCCTGATAGTGGAGTCTGTTATGCTGTTTATCCCGTCGTTGTTACGGTCGCTGCTATCCGGGCAGCGTCTATTTGTATTGTGCCTCGCCCTGCTGCTCAGTGGTTGTGGTGCCAGTCTCGACAGTTATCGGGGGCAGGGGCCGAACTGGGATCTCGCCCGTTTCTTCAATGGCAAGCTGGTGGCCCATGGTCTGGTGACCGACCGCAGCGGCGCAGTGACCAGTCGCTTTCGGGTCGAGATGACAGGGCGCTGGCAGAACGACAAGGGAGAGCTGTTCGAGCAGTTCTATTTTGACGATGGTCGCCAGCAGACTCGCACCTGGCATCTGAGCAAGGGTGCTGATGGCCACTGGCGTGGTACGGCATCGGATGTGGTCGGGGAAGCTGTGGGCAAGAGTGAAGGGTTTGCCCTCAACTGGCGCTATCAACTCGATCTTGCACTGCCGGACGGCGAGGTGGTGCGGGTGAGCTTTGATGACTGGATGTATCTGCTGGACGAGGATCGCCTGATCAATCGCGCCGCCATCAGCAAGTTCGGCATCCATCTGGGGGAGGTGATCCTCTACATCGAGCGAACATCCTGACCGGTGTGCTTCGCATGAAAGCCAATAAAAAAGCGCGCCGATGGCGCGCTTTTGTCTATCGCAAGGCAGGCAGATCAGATGATCCGGTTCTCCTCCAGCATCTTGCGACGGGCCTCTTCCTTGGCCATCTTCTTCTTGCGATTGTCGCAAGGTTCGGGGCAGTCGCACTCCTTCTCGATGCCGACGCCACCCAGGCCGCCGCAGGAGCCCGAGATGGTCTTCTTCTGGAAGATGTAGCCAATGGCCATGGCCACAATCACCAGCATGAATACCCCGAAGGTGATCAGAAAAACCTGCATCAATCCTCCCTATTTCCTGACCAGATACTGCTTGAACGCGTCGGAGTAGGCCTCTTCAAAGCCGTTGTCGGTCTTGGTGATGACGAAGATCGCCAGATCCCGCTCGTTGGCATAGGCCAGGCTCTTCTCTGGCCCCATCACCATAAATACGGTCGCCAGCCCGTCCGCAGTCATGCAGGAGGGGTGGATCACGGTGACCGACACCATACGGTGCTGGATCGGTTTGCCGGTGCGCGGATCTATGGTGTGAGAGAAGCGCTGGCCATCCATTTCATAGTAATTGCGATATTCGCCCGAGGTGGCGACGCCATTGTCGCCCGGAACGATTACCTCCTGCACCGAGCCGGCATTAGCGGTCGGCTTCTCGATGGCGACGCGCCAGGGGTGCCCCTTGCCGTTGACGCCATTGATCCGCAGCTCGCCGCCGATCTCCACCAGATAGTTGCGCGCCCCCAGGGACTCCAGATACTCGGCCACCTTGTCTACGCCAAAGCCCTTGGCAATGGCGGAGAGATCGACGTAGAGATCCGGGATGTCCTTTTGCAGGGTATCGGCATCCACCGAGGTGATGACGTGCAGATTGCCCAGACCGGTCTTCTGACGGGTCTGGGTGATCAACTCTTCCGACGGCATCCTGGTCGGTCTCTTGTCCGGACCAAAGCCCCACAGATTGACCAAGGGGCCGACGGTGACGTCCAGCGCCCCCTGGCTCTCACGGCCAATATGAATGGCCTCTGTGACTACCCGCGCGGTATCCCGCGAGACCACCACCGGCGTGGAGCTGCGATGCTGGTTGAAGCGCGACAGTTCGGAATCGGGACGATAGGTCGACATCTGATCGTTGACCCGCTCCAGCAAGACATCGACCTCGGCCTGAAACTTGGCCGGATCGCTGATGACGTTGTCCGCCACCTTGATGGAGTAGTAAGTGCCCATGGTGCTACCGGTGATGTGGATCTCCGGTTTGGATTGGACCGTTTGTTCCTGACCGCACCCTGTCAAGAAAAAGGCCAGCCCGAAGGCTAGCCAGGTCTTTACAACGCTGTTCATGGATTAACCACCAAAGTCATCCAGCAGGATGTTTTCGTCCTCAACGCCCAGATCTTTGAGCATGTTGATGACGGCTGCGTTCATTACGGGAGGTCCACACATGTAGAACTCGCAATCTTCCGGCGCTTCGTGGTTCTTGAGATAGTTCTCGTAGAGCACGTTGTGGATGAAGCCGGTGTAGCCGTCCCAGTTGTCTTCCGGTTGCGGATCGGACAGGGCGACGTTCCAGGTGAAGTTCTCATTCTCGGCGGCGAGCATGTCGAAATCTTCGACATAGAACATTTCGCGCTTGGAACGGGCACCGTACCAGAAGCTCATCTTGCGCTTGGACTTCAGGCGACGCAGCTGGTCGAAGATGTGGGAGCGCATCGGCGCCATACCCGCACCACCACCGATGAATACCATTTCGGCATCAGTGTCCTTGGCGAAGAACTCGCCGAACGGACCGGAGATGGTCACCTTGTCACCCGCTTTCAGGTTGAAGATGTAGGAGGACATCTGTCCCGGAGGGGCAGTCCAGTTGCTGGGCGGCGGCGTAGCAATACGCACGTTCAGCATGATGATGCCGAACTCTTCCGGATAGTTGGCCATGGAGTAGGCACGGATGATCGGCTCATCGACCTTGGACTCCAGCTCAAAAATCTTGAAGCGATCCCAGTCACCGCGATACTCCTCGGGAATATCGAAGTTCTTGTAGTAGACGTGGTGAGCCGGCGCTTCGATCTGGATATAACCACCGGCGCGGAACGGTACGCTCTCGCCATCTGGGATCTGCAGCTTGAGCTCCTTGATGAAGGTGGCCTTGTTATCGTTGGAGATAACGGTACATTCCCACTTCTTCACGCCGAAGATCTCTTCCGGCAGTTCGATGTCCATGTCGCCACGAACGGTGACCTGACAGGCCAGACGCTCGCCGTGACGGGCTTCGCCCTTGCTGATGTGATCCAGTTCGGTCGGCAGGATGTCGCCGCCGCCGGACTTCACCCGCACCTTGCACTGACCGCAGGAGCCACCGCCGCCACAGGCGGAGGAGACGAAGATACCGTTGCCGGCCAGAACGCCGAGCAGCTTGCCACCGGCCGGGCTGGTCACAGCCTTGGCCGGGTCACCGTTGATGCTGATTGTCACGTCGCCCGCGGTCACCAGCTTGGACTTGGCGAACAGAATGACTGCCACCAGTGCCAGCAGGATCACGGTAAACATGACCACACCCAAAATAATTTCCATCTATCGTTCCTTTCTGATTGCAGGAAAGCCGATTACAGGGAGATACCAGAGAAGGACATAAAGCCCAGCGCCATCAGGCCGGCAGTGATGAAGGTGATGCCCAGACCACGCAGGCCTTGTGGAACATCGGAGTACTTCATCTTCTCGCGGATACCTGCCAGCGCAACGATCGCCAGCATCCAGCCTGCACCTGAACCCACGCCGTAGACCACAGACTCCATGAAGTTGTAGTCACGCTGCACCATGAAGGAGACGCCACCGAAGATGGCGCAGTTCACGGTGATGAGCGGCAGGAAGATACCCAGGGCGTTGTAGAGAGCCGGGAAGTACTTGTCCAGCGCCATCTCCAGGATCTGCACCAGCGCCGCGATCACCCCGATGAAGGTGATGAAGCTCAGGAAGCTCAGATCCAGGTCAGGGGAGAGGGCACCTGCCTTCAGCACGTAGTTGTAGATCAGGTTGTTGACCGGTACGGCGATGGTTTGCACCACGATAACGGCAATACCAAGACCCATGGAGGTCTTGACCTTCTTGGACACAGCCAGGAAGGTACACATCCCCAGGAAGAAGGAGAGTGCCAGGTTTTCGATGAAAATCGAACGAATCAACAGACTCAGATAGTGTTCCATACCTTAATCCTTCGCCTCCACCTGCTTGGGATCCTTGGTGCGAACGCCCCAGATGATCAGACCAATGATGAAGAATGCACTCGGCGGCAGCAGCAGCAGACCGTTGGGTACATACCAGCCACCGTTGTTCACCAGCGGCAGCAGCTCGATGCCGAACCAGGTGCCGGAGCCCAGCAGTTCACGCACGGTAGCGACGCTCAGCAGAATGGCACCATAGCCCAGACCGTTGCCGATACCATCCAGGAAGGAGGGGAGCGGCGCGCTCTTCATGGCGTAGGCTTCGGCACGACCCATCACGATACAGTTGGTGATGATGAGGCCGACGAAGACCGACAGCTGCTTGGAGATGTCATAGGCATAGGCCTTGAGCACCTGGTCAACCACGATAACCAGCGAAGCGATGATGGCCATCTGGGCAATGATCCGGACGCTGTTCGGGATCTGGTTGCGGATCAGAGAGATGAACAGGTTTGAGAAGGCGGTGACCGCCATAACCGCGAGGGTCATTACAAACGCTGTCTTCATCTGGCTGGTAACCGCGAGTGCAGAACAGACACCCAGCACCTGCAAGGCGATGGGGTTGTTGCCCAGCACAGGGGTCAACAGCAACTTTTTCATTTCGCTCTTGTCAGCCATTGTTGATTTCTCCTGCACGAACCTTGGCCAGGAAAGGACCGAAGCCCTTGGGACCCATCCAGAAGTCGAAGGTATGCTGTACGCCGTTACCGGTCAGAGTGGCACCGGAGAGACCGTCGATCTCGTGCTCGGAGCCCGCCGGAGCGTGACCCTTGATGACGCGCAGCGCCGGCATGCCATCCTGATCGAACAGCTTCTTGCCGACAAACAGCTCACGCCAGGCCGGATTCTCGATTTCACCGCCCAGACCCGGGGTTTCACCGTGGTCGTAGTAGGTGATGCCCTTGATGGTCTGGCCATCAGCGGCAACTGCGACGAAGGCATACATGGTCGACCACAGACCCTGACCGTAGATGGGCAGGATGATGTTGTCGATCTTGCCTTCGGCATCCTTGGCGAAGAACACCGGAACCAGCTTGGAGATCTGACGCAGACCAGCCTTGTCGTCGGCAGCAGCCAGACGGATGTTTTGCGCCGGATCTTTGGCCGCCTGCTTGGTATCGAAGTTGTCGGCATCGCCGTCAACAAAGTTACCGGTGGCAAGATCCACCAGACGGGCTTCGATCTTGTCGCCATACAGCTTGGC
Source organism: Aeromonas sp. HMWF016 (assembly GCF_963878195.1). Taxonomy (NCBI): domain Bacteria; kingdom Pseudomonadati; phylum Pseudomonadota; class Gammaproteobacteria; order Aeromonadales; family Aeromonadaceae; genus Aeromonas; species Aeromonas sp. HMWF016. The sequence continues at coordinate 28,919 of NZ_CAWNWX010000112.1, read as the reverse complement.
CAGATCGCGCTTGGCCACATCGCTGATGTCCACGCCGGCTACGGCGAGAATGTTGCTCTGCTTGTCCAGCGCCTTGTTCTCCTCTTGGGTAGAACGCAGGCCAACGGCAGCAACGGATACCACGATGGAACAGGCCAGGCAGAGGCCGGTTACCACGCTGATGGTGCCGAGGGTTGAGTCTTTATTAAACGCCACGAGCAATCCTCCGCTTGATGTTTGCCTGAGCGACGAAGTGGTCAAACAGGGGAGCAAACAGGTTTGCAAACAGAATGGCCAGCATCATGCCTTCCGGGAACGCCGGGTTGACCACGCGAACCAGCACGACCATCACGCCGATCAGGGCGCCGTACCACCACTTGCCCTTGTTGGTAAAGGCGGCGGAGACCGGGTCGGTTGCCATGAAGGCCATACCGAAGGCAAAGCCACCCAGCACCAGATGCCAGTGCCACGGCATGTTGAACATGGGGTTGGTATCGGAACCGATGACGTTGAACAGCAGGGAGGTGGCGATCATACCGATCATCACGCCGGCGATGATGCGCCAGGAGGCGATGCGCATGTAGACGATCATGGCTGCGCCCAGCAGGATCATCAGGGTAGAGACTTCACCGATGGAACCCGGCAGGTTCCCCAGGAAAGCGTCCATCCAGCTGATAGCCTGACCGGTTGCACCGTTGATTAGTGCCATCTGGCCGCCCTGTGCCCACTGGCTAAGCGCGGTTGCGCCGGAGTAGCCATCGACGGCAACCCATACGGCGTCACCGGAGATCTGGCCCGGGTAGGCGAAGAACAGGAAGGCACGACCGGCCAGCGCCGGGTTCAGGAAGTTTTTGCCGGTACCACCGAACACTTCCTTGGCCATCACCACACCGAAGGTGATACCCAGAGCAGCTTGCCACAGGGGCAGCTCGGGCGGCACGATCAGGGCAAACAGGATGGAGGTCACGAAGAAGCCTTCGTTGATCTCGTGCTTGCGTACCATGGCAAACAGCACTTCCCAGAAGCCACCGACCAGGAAGGCGGTCAGGTAGATGGGGAAGAAGTGGGCTGCGCCGATCATCATCTTGCTGCCAATGCCGGCAACAGCGGGATCGAGGGAGGCACCCAGCATGGTCGCCAGCGCATATTGCCAGCTGCTGGCACCGGCTGCCGTGCCCATGTGGGCGATCGCGGCAATGGCCTGGTTACCAACGTTGTACATGCCCCAGAACATGGCCGGGAACACGGCCAGCCACACCATGATCATCATGCGCTTCAGATCGAGCGCATCACGAACGTGGGAGGCGTTGCGGGTTACGGAACCCGGGGTGTAGAACAGGGTATACGCCGCTTCGAACAGGGCGTAGTACTTTTCGTACTTTCCACCCGGTTCGAAGTGGTGTTCCATTTTTTCAAGAAGTTGCTTGAAACTCATCGCTTAACCTTCCAGTTCAATCTTGGTCAGGCACTCACGCAAGATGGGGCCGTACTCGGTCTTGCCGGGGCAGACGAAGGTACAGAGGGCCAAATCTTCCTCATCCAGCTCCAGGCAGCCCAGTGCTTGCGCACCGTCGGTATCGCCGGAGACCATGTCCCGCAGCAGCAGGGTCGGCAGGATGTCGAGTGGCATCACCCGTTCATAGTTGCCGATAGGCACCATGGAGCGATCACTACCGTTGGTAGTGGTGGTGAAGTTGATAAGGCGACCCTTCATCAGGTGAGAGAGGGTGGTGCGGGTGATGGAGAACTTGTTGGCGCTGGGGTTGATCCAGCCCAGGAACTCTTTCTCGCGACCTTCGCCCAGTACGCAAACCTGATTGTGGTAGCGACCCAGATAGTCGTGAACACCGTCAGCCTTGGCACCGCTCAGCAGGGAACCGGAGATGACGCGGTTTTCGTCAGCGCGCAGCTCGTTGTTGGTGAGCTGGCTGATGCAGGCACCCATGCGGGTACGCAGCAGACGCGGTTTGAGCACGTTCGGACCTGCCAGAGCGATCACCTTGTCGGTGCAGATCTGGCCGGTGGTGAATAGCTTGCCGAATGCGATCACGTCCTGATAGTTGATGTGCCACTGCACCTTGGTGCTGCTGACCGGATCCAGGAAGTGGATATGGGTACCTGGCAGACCGGCAGGGTGCGGGCCAACAAAGATCTCTTCCTTGACCTTGGCCAGCGGAGAGTGAGGCAGGCTGCCTTCGCCCTTGCAGACATAGACGGTGCCGTCGGTCAGACGAGTCAGCACGGCCAGACCGTCGAGGAACGCCTGAGACTGCTCCTTGATGATCAGCTCTGCGTTGGCGGCCAGCGGGTTGGTGTCCATGGCGGTTACAAAGATGGCGCGCGGGGCTGTGCCTACCGCGGGAACTTTGCTGAAGGGACGAGTGCGCAGCGCGGTCCACTGGCCGGATGCAAGCAGGATCTCCTGTACTTTGCTGCGCTCGAGCTTGGCCAGCTCGGCAGAGGCAAAGTGCTCGAAGGTAACCTGTTCATCGGAGCCGTCCAGGTCGATGACCACGGACTGGAGAACACGTTTGGCACCACGGTTGATCTCTGAGACCACACCGGTGGCGGGAGCTGTGAATTTAACGCCCGGATTCTTCTTGTCTTCGAAGAGCTCCTGACCTTTGATGACGCGATCACCTACTTTGACGAACATAGTAGGTCGCATCCCCACGAACTCCTCGCCCAGTGTAGCAACACGGGTGATGGCGGGGCCATCGTAGATTACTTGCTCTGGCGCACCCAGCACGGGGATGTCCAGTCCTCTTTTGATTGTAATCATACTTAATTGCACTACCGTTACGGGAAGAGAGGTTGGTTAGCGCCGAGAAATACATCACGACGGGTGGTTGAATGAATCGGCATTGCAGCCGTGCCAGGCGGGCTGACACAACGATTATTAAACATGCGAGGTCATTCAAAAGCGCCTGAGTTTACCACTCAAGGTGCATTTTTTTCCATGCCAAATGGGCAAAATCCCCGTGCCATCACAAAATTAACCTGCAATGAATAATCACCAAACCCCTTGTAACTCGTGGTTTTAAAGGTTTTTTATTTGTGCATTATCGAGGAAACAGGGGGGGGGACCTGGATGGAGCAGCCTTGAACATCGTCCGGTAAAATTGCATTTCCAACCCGTCAAAAAGGCTGGAAATGCACAGGATTTGTTTAATTTATGGCAATTTGCCGATGTTCAGGTTATCGGGAGGTCAATTCCGTCAGGAGAGCGATGGTTTGCCCACGCAGCTCGGGGTACGCGGGGCATTGCCTTTCTCTTGCCACTCGCTTCCGGTGTAGGTGTGCAGCGCCAGCGCATGAACCGGGCCAGCCAGCTCGTCGGCCAGAATGGCGTTGACCTGGCGGTGGCGGGCAAGCAGGCGCTGTCCGGCAAACTGCTCACTGACGATGATGACCTTGAAGTGGCTCTCCGAGCCCGGTTCAACCCGATGCATGTGGCTTTCGTTGATCACTTCCAGCAGGCTGGGGGAGAGAGCTGCGGTCAGCTTGGCTTCGATCAGTTGTTGCATGGTCATCAGTGTTGTTTCCGAAACGTGAATGTCGAGCCATTCTATCGGCAGTTGCGGGGCTGAATAACCCCCCTTGCGAGGGAAATCATCCATCAGCAGCGCGCTCTGACGCGCTTGCAACTGGTGAAATTCCTGCTCCTCGCTAGAATAGCGCCACTTTGCGTCGTCCCTGGCGCCTGTTATCCGAATCAAGCCGAGGTTGGACTCATCCTATGCAAACCCTTCTCGAGACGCCCCATTGCCAGCTCACGCTCTATCGTTATCCGCGCCTGAGCCAGGAGACCCTGCAAGCATGGGATGCGGCAGACGAGTATCTGATCAACACGCTGGCGGAGGCGCCGCTCGAGCAGGCAGGCCCCGTCATCATCATGAATGACAGCTTCGGAGCGCTGACTGCTTTTCTGCATGGCCATGCTCCCTGCTGCGTGACCGACTCCTACATCAGCGAGCGCGGGATCCTGGCCAATCTGGCCGAGAACGGACTGGATGCCGGCGGGAGCACCCTGCAGGATGCGCTGGCGCCGCTACCGGTTGCCCCCGCGCTGGTGGTAATCAAGGTTTCCAAATATCAGGCGCTGCTGGAGCAGCAACTGCTGGCGCTGCGGGAGGTGGTGACACCGGCAACCCGTGTCATCGCAGCCGGCAAGGCGAAGGATATTCATACCTCGACCCTCAAGCTGTTCGAAAAGTATCTGGGGCCGACTCGCACCTCGCTGGCCTGGAAAAAAGCGCGTCTCATCCACTGCGAGCCGCAGGTTGACATGCCGGCGCTGGCCAATCCCTTTCCGACCGTTTGGCCGCTGGAGGGCACCGACATGCTCATCCACAACCACGCCAACGTCTTCTCGCGCACTAGTCTCGATATCGGTGCCCGCTTTATGCTGGACAATCTGCCCATCCACAGCGCCCGTCAGGTGATCGATCTCGGCTGCGGCAACGGCGTGTTGGGGCTGTCGCTGCTGGCGCGGGATCCCGAGGTGGAGGTGACCTTTATCGATGAGTCCTACATGGCGGTTGCCTCGGCCCGGCTCAATGTGGAACAGAATCTGGCCGATGCGTTGCCGCGCGCCCGCTTTATGGTCAACAACTGTCTCGACGGCATCGTGGCCGGTTCGGCGGATCGGATCCTCTGCAATCCCCCCTTCCATCAGTTGCAGGCGATCACCGATCATATCGCCTGGCAGATGTTCTGCGATGCGCACCGGGTGTTGCCTCGGGGGGGAGAACTCTGGATAGTAGGCAACCGTCATCTGGACTATCACAACAAGCTCAAGCGTCTGTTTGCCAACGCACAAGTCGTTGCGTCGAACAGCAAATTCGTTATTTTGAAAGCCATCAAACGCTAAAGGAAACCCATGATGAAAAAGTCACTCTTGCTGCTGGCCGCCCTGATGCTGGGCGGGTGTGCCACTCACTGGCCGGAGACGGCGATGCTCAACCCGCAGGTGATCCCCGCCAACCAGCAAGTCTACTCTGGTAACCGCATCACCATGGAAGGGGTGGACAAGCGTGAAGCCGCCTATGTCTTCTCCATCAAGTACAAGGAGAAAGCGCCGGTGCTGGTCAACAGCGAACGTCCGCTCAACCTGCTGATGGCCGAACGGCTGGCGGAAGGGCTGCGCAGTCAGGGGCTGGAAGTGGGTAACAGCGGTACTACCAACCTGACGCTGGTCATCTCCAACGCCGCGGTCAATGTGGAAGAGAAGACCTTTACCTATGTCACCAAGTCCCGTGTCAGCCTGCAGGTGATCGCCGATTTTCAGGGCAACCGTCTGACCAAGCAGTTCAACATGTCCTCCAGCAAGGAGAGCCCGAGCGAGCCGGGCATGGCGGATCTGGAGTCCACTCTCAACCTGCAACTGGGTAGCGCACTGCAGCAGATCATGGCCGACGAGGCGCTGCGCGGTTATCTGAAAGGTCAGCCTGCGACCACAGGGGTGTAAAGATGAAAAAACTCTGGTTGCTGGCCATGTTGATCGCCCCGCTGGCGTTCGCTGGCCCGAAAGTGAAGTTGGAGACCAACCACGGCAATATCGTGGTGGAGCTGGCATCCAAACAGGCACCGCAGACGGTGAAGAACTTCCTGCGCTACGTGGCTGATGGCAGCTACGATGGCAGCATCTTCCACCGGGTGATCCAGGACTTCGTGGTGCAGGGCGGCGGTTACAACCAGCAGTTCCAGCAGTTGCCGACCTATGAACCAGTAGTCAATGAATCCCGTGGTGGCCTGCCCAACAAGCGCGGCACCATCGCCATGGCCCGTACTCAGGCGGTCGATAGCGCCACTCGCCAGTTCTATTTCAATCTGGTCGACAACAACAACCTCAACGCCGATGGTGGTGCCGGTTACACGGTATTTGGTCAGGTGGTGCAGGGGATGGAAGTGCTCGACAAGCTGGCGCAGGTACAGACTGGCTACAGCCCCATTCTGCGTGCCAACGACGTGCCGACCAGCCCCATCATCCTGAAGAAGGTGGTGTTGCTGGCTGAACCCCCGGTAGAGAAGAAAGCCAAGAAATAGGTGCCAGTTTTCCCTGCCGGGCTTTATTTGGCAGGTCTGGCGATTGTGTGAAAGGCTCATCCCGTTCGGGATGAGCCTTTTGTTCATCTCTCTCCCTGCCTTGGCTATCGCGCTTCAACCTGCCAAAATGGCGCACTTTTCCCAGATTCGTCAGGTAGTTCAACATGATCCGCAAGCCGAGCTGGCGAGAATCCCTCGCCGTTTATCTCGAACCCAGAGTGCTGATCCTCTTTGCCATGGGCTTCTCATCAGGTCTGCCCCTGTTGCTGGTCTTTGGCACCCTCTCTTACTGGCTACGGGAAGCGGATGTCAGCCTGACCGATATCGGTTACATGAGCTGGGTGGCGCTGGCCTATGGCTTCAAGTGGCTGTGGTCGCCACTGGTGGATCGCATGCCGTTGCCACTGCTCTCTACCCTGCTGGGGCGTCGCCGCAGCTGGATGCTCTTCTCCCAACTGCTGATCGCCGGGGCGCTGGTCGGTATGGCGTTTTGCGATCCCAAGAGCGGTTTAACCCAGCTGGCACTGTTCGCCCTGCTGGTGGCGTTTGCCTCGGCGACGCAGGATATCGTGATCGACGCCTATCGCATCGAGTCGGCACCGGAGCGGCTGCAGGCTGCGATGGCGGCCTCCTACATGACCGGCTACCGGTTGGCGATGATCATCGCCGGTGCCGGCGCATTGGCGCTGGCGGCCTGGTTTGGCAGCAACAGCGGGTATGACTATCACGGCTGGCAGGTGACCTATCTGCTGATGGCTGCCCTGATGTCCCTTGGGGTGATTACAACCCTCTTGTGTCATGAACCGGAAATCGATCTGGCGGGACAGAGCCAGCAGCAGGGGGAACGCAAGGCGCTGTTGCTGGCTCGTGGCTGGCCTGCACCGCTGGCCAGTGCCGGAGCCTGGGGTTATGAGGCGGTCTGGAGCCCCTTTGCCGACTTCTTCCGTCGCTACGGTCACTCGGCAATGCTGATCCTGGCGCTGATCGCCTGTTATCGGGTTGCCGATGTGGTGATGGGGGTGATGTCCAACAGCTTCTATGTAGACATGCAGTTCAGCAAGACCGAGGTGGCCACCATCACCAAGGTGTTCGGGGTGATCATGACGCTGGTGGGGGCCGCCGTGGGGGGCGTGCTGGTGATGCGGTTTGGCACATTGCGCATTTTGTTTCTTGGCGCGCTGCTCACTGCCAGTACCAACCTGCTGTTCGCTCTACTCCACCAGGTGGGCCACAATCTGGAGCTGCTGACGCTGATCATCTCCCTCGACAACCTCAGCGCCGGTATCGCGACCGCTGCGTTTGTCACCTATCTCTCGAGCCTTACCAATGTTGCCTTTTCGGCGACTCAGTACGCCCTGTTCAGCTCCGTGATGTTGCTGTTGCCCAAACTGCTGGCCGGTTTTTCCGGGCAAATCGTGGAGCAGATTGGCTACAGTGCCTTCTTTGTTGGAACCAGTTTATTGGGCTTGCCTGTGTTGTTGTTGATTGTGCTGGTAGCTAGAAAGGGGAGTGCGTTGCTCTCAGCGGCTGACAAATAGCAAGCGTTTGCGTAGAATCGGGGGTGATTAGATTCACACTTCCGGATAAAGTTCCCGAGAAGTTGTTTCTCCCCCTATTTTATTTGATTAGAATTCCTCTCGCTCCTTGTGGGCAGGCTACGGAAAACCTCAACTAACGCACAAGAGACCAATAAAAATGGCCAAATTTACCAAGACTCTGATCGCTGCCGGCCTGATGGCTGCTGCTGCCACTCCGGCCTTCGCTGCTGACTACAGCGGTGACATCCACAAGAACGACTTCAAGTGGATGCAGTTCAACGTAATGCACACCATCGACCAGCGTCCGTTCACTGCTGGCCAGAAAGATTACAACGACACCTATCTGGAAATGGAATTCGGTGGTCGTTCCGGCATGTTTGATCTGTATGGTTATGTCGATATTTTCGACATCCTCGACAACAAGCATAGCGACAAGCATGGCGGCCAGAACCTGTTCATGAAGTTTGCTCCGCGTCTGTCTCTGGATGCCCTGACTGGTAAAGACCTCTCCTTTGGCCCTGTGCAAGAGCTCTACATTGCCAACCTGAACAACATTGCTGACGGTCAGATGGAAAACCAGATCGGTCTGGGTGCTGATGTCATGGTTCCTTGGTTCGGCAAGGTTGGTATGAACCTGTACGCTCGTTACTCCAACGAGAACGAGTTCTTCAGACAAGAAGAGAATTCTTGGAACGGTTATCAGTTCTCCATGAACTGGTTCAAACCTTTCTACACCTTTGGCAACGGCAGCTTCGTATCCTATCAGGGTTACCTGGACTATCAGTTCGATCTGGATACCTATAACCGTGCCGATCGCACCACTGATAACCTGGCTACCTTCCACGGTATCTACTGGCACTCTGACCGCTTCGCTGTCGGTTATGGCCTGAAGTACTTCATGGATGCCTATGGCAATAAAGATGGCTCCACTGCATTCGACGGTACTCCGTGGAAGAGCTCTGGCTTCAGCCACTACTTCGACGTTACCTACAAGTTCTAATCAAACTTCAGGTGCAAAAAAACCGGAGCCTTGGCTCCGGTTTTTTATTTTCGCGCTTATGCGTGACACGCTCGATGGCGGCGCCACGCAACAGAATGATTTAGTCGCGGAAATTCTGGAACTGCATCGGCTGACCCAGCTCGGCGCCACGGACCAGTGCCATGGTCTCTTGCAGATCGTCACGCTTCTTGCCGGTGACACGCACTTCATCACCCTGGATGGCAGCCTGTACCTTGATCTTGGAATCTTTGATCAGTTTGACCAGCTTCTTGGCAACTTCCTTGTCGATCCCCTGCTTGAACTTGACGGTCAGATGGAAGCGCTTGCCGGAGTGAACGGAATCGCCCACGTCCATCGAGCTGTTTTCGATATTGCGCTTGAGCAGGGCGCCACGCAGGATTTCAACCATCTGCTTGAGCTGGAAATCGGCATCCGCCTCCAGCTTGACCTCTTCCTTGTTCAACTCGAAGCTGGCTTCTACCCCACGAAAATCGAAACGGGTGGCCAGTTCACGATTGGCGTTGTCGACGGCGTTCAACACCTCGTTCATTTTGACTTCAGAGACAATATCGAATGACGGCATAGCCGGGCTCCTCATGTTGCGTTATCGGGGGCCAAATCTACCAGAAATAAGGCAAATTTGCTGATTTTGATGGGGCTGCTCTGCTAGAATCCTGTGCGCACAGGATGGGTGGACCCGATAGTGTCCGCCAGCGACAGCTTCACTTATCCCCGGTAACAGGTTGAGAGGATTGCAACCCTTACCCTGACAGAGTCACACCATGCCAAGCGGATTAAAGAATTCCCGACAGCCTGCCACCACTCAATGGTCCATATTGGGTTGCGGTGCTCTCGGCGGCGTTTTTGCCTCCCTGTTGACCCAAAGCGGTCAGTCAACCCGAGTGTTGTTGCGCGAGCATCATCAATCCACCCTGCATCCGGGGTTTGATTTCACCTCGCTGGAAGGGCACGTTCAGCTGCTCAATATCGAGCGTGGTTTCGCCAGCAAACCGGGCAAGATCAAGCGCCTGCTGGTGATGACCAAAGCCAGTCAGGTGGTCGCCGCACTGGTGCCGCTGGTTGGCAAGCTGGATGCCGGAGTGCCCATCATACTGCTGCACAACGGCATGGGGATTGCCGAGCAGGTTGTTGCCATGTTCCCCCACAATCCGGTTATTGCCGGGGTGACCAGCCATGGTGCCATGCAGCTGGGCCATTTCGTGTTTCGCCACACCGGCAAGGGCGAAACCTGGCTCGGGCCGGTCAATGAGGCCGCCAGGGCACATGCCGCTCTGGCTGACGAACTGGCACTGGCGCTCGGTCAGGCCGGTTGGGATGAGCAGATTTTGCAGCGTCAGTGGCAAAAGCTGGCTATCAACTGCGCCATCAACCCGCTGACTGCGTTGCACAAGCTGAAAAATGGCGAGCTGGCAGGCCCCCGCTTTGCAGATGCACTGCAGCAGGTCTGCGTCGAGGTGGCCGATGTGATGAGCGCACAAGGCATTGTCACGACCGCTGAAGAGCTGCTGCGCCGGGTGATGACAGTGGTCGAGCTGACCGCCGACAACTACTCCTCCATGTGTCAGGATATGGAGCTGGGTCGAGAGACCGAGATCGAAGCGATCACCGGATTCCTCCTGGCCAAAGCGGCCGAGCATGGCATCGCGGTACCGGTCAATCAGGGACTCTATCAGGCGGTCAAAGAGAAGAGTCAGGTAGCCTGACTCTGATGAGGTCAACAGCAAGGAGGCAAAGATGAGCGTACTGGTTCTGGTGGCGCCCGGGTCGGAAGAGATCGAGACGGTGGCGATTGTCGATACCTTGGTGCGTGCCCAGCTTGAGGTTGTACTGGCCTCCTGTTGCCCGCTTGGCGAGCGCCAAATCAAGGCATCGCGTGGGGTTCAGCTGGTGGCCGACTGCCATATCGATGAGCTGGCGCCTCGTGATTTCGAGGCTATCGTGGTGCCGGGTGGCCTGCCTGGCAGCGAAGTGATCCGCGATACCCCGCTTGCCATCGAGCTGCTCAGGGCGCAGGCAAGCGCTGGCCGCTGGCGAGCTGCCATCTGTGCGGCTCCTGCCGTTGTGCTGCACCACCACGGCTTGCTGGATAAGGCCTGCGTGACCTGTCACCCCGCTTTTCAGGCTCGGTTGCCAGCAACGCAGCTCTCCACCGCTCGGGTCGTGAGGGATGAGATGCATCGCCTGATCACCAGCCAAGGGCCGGGCAGTGCCATCGAGTTTGCCCTCGAACTGGTGCGGGTACTGCGAGGGGATGAGTTGGCAGCTGCGGTTGCAGCGCCCATGGTGTTGCCTTAGCCAAGGGTTATCTGCTTCATGAGCCTTTATCTGGGCTTTCATCTTGCCTAA